>CAMAUH010000141.1 GCA_945861365.1 Candidatus Kuenenia stuttgartensis | reverse complement strand
ACGCGTCCTCGCGCGGCGGCACGGCTGCCGGCATCGCGTCGGGCGCGTCCTTGCCGGCGACCGGCTGCCGTTCCCGGCTCTCCGCCACCTGCGAAGCCGCGGGCACGCCGCCGACGACGGCAGCCGGCGCCGTCGCCACGTGCACCGTCGCCGGGCCGAGCAGCCACACGGTGTAGCCACCGAGCAGGGTGCCCGCCCCGGCAGCGAGCAGCAGCCGACCGAATCGTGAACCACTCACGACGACCCCGCGCCGCCGGACCGACGTGTTTGCGTGCGGGTCGAGCGGACCGTGTCGAACTGCCGCGACACGACGAAGGGAGGCGATTGGATCAGCATGGTTCGCGATCGGGAGCCGGGAGCCAGGCTGCGACGCTGTGGCTTCCCGCGACGGTGCTCCTTGTAGCGATCGCTGCCGCGCGATGCTCGGAGCCTCACTGGATCGTCGCGATGCCGAGCGCGGTCAGGCGCACGCCACCGCTCGCCGCAGCGACGAGGCCCTGCGCGTTCAGTTGGACCCCTACCAGCTGCGGTGCGCTCGGGATCGCGAACGCGAACACGCGGCGACCCGCGCTCATCGGGATCGAGTCGGCGACCAGCAGCGCGCCGTTCGGATCGAGCCACAGATGGCCGAACGGCGGCAGCGGCAGCGGTGCAGGCAACCGCGCGAGCCCCACGGCCAGCACGCCGAGCCCGTCGGCGCTCGCATAGCCCGGCTCGCTCCACAGCTCGACGTTCCAGTTCTGCCCGCGCAGCGCGGCACCGGCCTCGATGTGCACGTGGCGGTTCTGCAGCAGGAAGGTCGTCGTCGACTGGAAGCACGACAGCAGGTCCACGTCGCCGTCGCGATCGAGGTCGGCGGCGTGCAGGGTGTCCGAGTAGATCGGGAACGGCGGCAGCCGCTGCGGCGCGTCGGTGAAGCCACCGGTTCCATCGTTGAGCGACAGCGTCAGCGAGCTGTTCGCATGGCCGCGCACGGCATCGAGATCACCGTCGCGATCGACATCGGCGAGAGCGGCGGTCCGCGTCAGCAGCTGCGCCGGCAGCGCCGCACCGACCGTCAGCGTGTTGCCCTGGTGCAGCACGACGAAGTCCGGCAAGCCCGAGCCCGTGAACACGAAGTCGCCGTCGCCATCGCCATCGAGATCGCCGCGCACGAACCGGACCAGGCCGACCGTGTTCGGCACCAGCAGCTGCGTCGCGGCGACGTTGGTGAACACCAGCCCGCCGTCGTTGCGCAGCAACTGCCGCGAACTGGGATAGAAGACGTCGAGGTCCCCATCGCCGTCGAGATCGAACACGGCGACGCTGGCCAGCACGGAGTTGCCGAAGCTCGGACCTTGGCTGAAGGAGCCGCCCCCGCCGTTGATCAGCAGCTGGTAGAGGCCGCCGAGCAGCAGGTCCGGCGCCAACGCCAGGTCCAGATCGCCATCACCATCGAGATCGCCGGCGACCGTGCTCCTCGACGACGCGTTGGCCACCGTCGCAGCGACCGTGAACGTGCCGAGGCCGTCGTTTCGCAGCAGGCTGCTGCCCGCGGTACCGCCGCTGAGGAACAGGTCGACGTCGCCATCGCCATCGCAGTCGAACGGCGTGATGTCGTGGATCGTCAGCAGGAAGCCCGGCATCTGCGCCGTCGTGACGTTGGTGAACTGGCCGTTGCCGTCGTTCCGCAGCAGATACAGGGCGCTGTACGCGAAGGGCAGCAACCCGAGGCCGAGCACGTCGAGGTCCCCGTCGCCGTCGACGTCCGCGGTGACGGTGCGCTGCAGGTTGAGGGCGGCGATCGGCGACGGCGCCTGCAGCACGAACTGATTTTGGGCCTGCGCGAGGCTCCCCAGCGTGACGCCGAGGACGGCGAGCAGCCCCATCGAAGCTTGGCGATGCATGTTCATGACGGACTCACTGGATGGTCGCGATGCCGAGCGCGGTCAGGCGCACGCCACCGCTCGCCGCGGCGACGAGGCCTTGCACGTTCAGCTCGACGCCGACCAGCTGCGGTGCTGCCGGGATCGCGAACGCGAACGCGCGGCGACCCGCGCTCATCGGGATCGAGTCGGTGACCAGCAGCGCGCCGTTCGGGTCGAGCCACAGATCGCCGAACGGCGGCAACGACAGCGGTGAAGGTAGACGCACGAGACCCACTGCGAGCACCCCGAGACCGTCGGCAATCGCATAGCCCGGCTCACTCCACAGCTCGACGTTCGAGTTCTGCCCGCGCAGCGCAGCCCCGACCTCGAGATGCAAATGGCGGTTGCGCAACAGCAGCGTCTGGCCACCGGCGAAGCAGGTCAGCACCTCCTGGTCGCCGTCGCCGTCCAAGTCGGCAGCGCACACATGCGAAGAGAAGATCGGGAACGGCGGAATCCGCGCTGCGGCGAGTACGAAGGACCCGGTTCCATCGTTGAGGCACAGCGTCAGCGGCGACGCATCGTGCGAGCGCACCAGGTCGAGATCGCCATCGCGATCGACGTCGGCCAACGCCATGGCCGACGTGCGCGACGCCGTCGGCAGCCCGGCATCCAGCACGAAGACACCACCCTGGTTGCGCAGGATGCGGTCGACGGAGCCCGTGAGGGCCATCGTCAGGATGTCGGTGTCCCCGTCGCCGTCGAGGTCGCCAGCCGCGACCACGCTGAACAGCAGGGAGGCCGGCACCGCCACGTACACCGAGCTCACGTCGGTGAACTGCAGGCCGCCGCCGTTGCGCAGCAGACGCTGCGCGCCAACGAAATAGAGGTCGAGATCGCCATCCCCGTCGTGGTCGAACACGGCGACGCCGCCGCCGTTGAACCCGCCGAAGCCGAACACGGGCCCCTGCGTGAACGTGCCGGTGCCGTTGTTGACCAGCACCGTGTCGACGCCGCCCAACAACGACCTCGTGGCCAGGACCAGGTCGACGTCCCCGTCGCCGTCGAGATCCGCAGGCACGACCTGCAGTGCGGGCAGGGAATTGAAGGTGGCGGCGATCGCGAAGGTCCCCGCCCCGTTGTTGCGCAGCAGCAGGCTGGTCTGGTTGCCGCTCAGATAGAGGTCGACATCCCCGTCGCCATCACAGTCGAACGCAGCCGCGTCGTAGAGAATCTGCAGCACGCTCGGCATCTGCAGCGCCGTGATGTCCGTGAACCCGGCCGGGCCGTCGTTGCGCACCAGGGCGAGCGGCCCCAAACCCACGACGTCGAGGTCCCTGTCACCATCGACGTCAGCGGTCAGCGCACGGGCCAACGAGAGACCGAAGATCGCCGGCGGCGCCTGCAGTTCGAACTGGCTGGTCGCCTGCGCATGGGCCGTCAGGGTGATGCAGAAGCTCGTCAGCAGGCCCACCGGGAACTGGCGAAGCAGCTTCACGCGAAAGTCACTGGATGGTCGCGATGCCGAGCGCAGTCAGGTGCAAGCCGCCGCTCCCCGCGCCGACGAGTCCCTGCACGTTCAGTCCGACGCCGACCAGCTGCGGTGCTGCCGGGATCGCGAACGCGAACGCGCGGCGACCCGCACTCTGCGGGATCGAATCGGCGACCAGCAGCGCTCCGTTGAGGTCGAGCCACAGATCGCCGAACGGTGGCAACGGCAGCGGTGCAGCTAGCCGCACGAGACCCACTGCCAGCACACCGAGGCCGTCGGCCGCGGCATAGCCCGGCTCGCTCCACAGCTCGACGTTCCAGTTCTGCCCACGCAGTGCGGCACCGAGTTCCAGGTGCACATGGCGGTTGCGCAGCAGCAGCGCCTGCGAGCCCGTGTAGCACGACAGCACTTCCGGATCCCCATCCCCATCGAGGTCGGCGGCATGCACCGCCGTGGAGAAGATCGGGACCAGCGGCAGGCGACTCGGATCGTCGACGAACGTGCCGTGGCCGTCGTTTCGCGCGAACGAGATCGTGCCGGTCGGATGGCTGCGCAGCAGGTCGAGATCGCCGTCGCGATCGCAGTCGGCCAGCTCCAGGTACGTCGTGTTCGGCTGCGGCGGCGCGAAGCCGCCCTGCACCAGCGTGCTGCCCTGGTCGAAGACCAGCACATCCCCGCCCACCGCCGACAGGACGAAGTCGAGGTCGCCGTCGCCATCGAGGTCGCCACAGGCGACGTTGCCCAGCCCCACTGGCGTCGTCAGCACCAACTGCGTCGCTCCGACGTCGGTGAACGACAATCCGCCATTGTTGCGCAGCAGGCGCCGTGGTGAGGGATAGAGCAGATCGAGATCGCCGTCGCCATCGAAGTCGCTGACCCCGACGCTGCCCGAGGCATTGGGGAAACTCGGACCGCTGGCGAACCCACCGACGCCGTTGTTCACGAGCACCCGGTCGAGCCCGCCGAGCAACGGACTGGCCGCGAGCGCCAGGTCGAGGTCGCCGTCGTTGTCGAGGTCGGCCGCGACGCACCCGCCCGGCGCGAGGTTCGGGAACGTGGCCGCGACGGTGAACGTGCCGCTGCCGAGGTTGCGCAGCAGGGTGCCGGTCTGCGTGCTCGGAATGCCGCTACAGAACGCATCGAGGTCGCCATCGCCATCGCAATCGAACGGCGTCACGGTCTGTCCCTGCAGACCGGCCGGCAACCGGGTGGCCGAGACATCCGTGAACCCGAACGCGCCATCGTTGCGCAGCAAGGTCACCAAGGTGACCGGAAACGACGACCGGCTGGCGAACAGGTCGAGATCGCCGTCGCCATCGACGTCGGCGGGGCTGATGCGCACGAAGTTCTGGGTGATCGCCGCCGGCGCTTGCAGCACGAACTGCGGCGGGGCCTGCGCCGTGGCCGCGGCAGCGAGCAGCACCACCCCCATCGAGAGCGGGACGTTCATGGCATCACGCGAAGAAGTCGTTGCCCTTGTCGTCGACGACGAGGAACGCCGGGAAGTCCTTCACCGTGATCTTCCACACCGACTCCATGCCGAGATCTGCGTAGTCGAGCACCTCGACCTTGGTGATCGAGTCCTGCGCGAGGATCGCCGCCGGGCCACCGATCGAGCCGAGGTAGAAGCCCGAGTACTTCTTGCACGCGTCGGTGACCGCCTTGCTGCGGTTGCCCTTCGCCAGCATCACGAACGAACCGCCGGCGGCCTGGAACGCATCGACGTACGCATCCATGCGGCCGGCGGTCGTCGGCCCGAACGAGCCCGACGCCATGCCGGTCGGCGTCTTCGCCGGACCCGCGTAGTAGACGACGTGGTCCTTCATGTACTGCGGCAGCCCCTGGCCCGCATCGAGGCGCTCCTTCATGCGCGCGTGCGCGATGTCGCGCGCGACGACCAGCGAGCCGCTCAGCGAGAAGCGCGTCTTGATCGGGTACTTGCCGAGCAGCGAGCGGATCGCCGCCATCGGCTGGTCAAGGTCGATGCGCACGACGTCGCTGGCCAGCTGCGTCGCTTCGACATCGGGCAGGAAGCGCGCCGGATTGCGTTCGAGCTGCTCGAGGAACACGCCCTCGGCAGTGATCTTGCCCTTGGCCTGGCGGTCGGCGCTGCACGACACGCCGATGCCGACCGGACACGACGCGCCGTGGCGCGGCAGCCGGATCACGCGCACGTCGTGGCAGAAGTACTTGCCGCCGAACTGCGCGCCGATGCCGTTCTTGCGGGTGATGTCGAGCACCTGCTGCTCGAGCTCGAGGTCGCGGAAGGCGCGGCCGCGCGCGTTGCCGCTGGTCGGCAGCGCATCGAGGTACTTGGCGCTGGCGAGCTTCACCGTCTTCAGCGTGAACTCCGCCGACATGCCGCCGATGACGATCGCCAGGTGGTACGGCGGGCACGCCGAGGTGCCGAGCTTGCGCGTCTCCTTGTCGATCCACGCCAGCAGCGTCTTGGGATTGAGCAGCGCCTTCGTCTCCTGGTACAGGAACGTCTTGTTCGCCGAGCCGCCGCCCTTGGTCAGGAACAGGAACTCGTACTCATCGCCTTCCTCGGCGTACAGCTCGATCTGCGCCGGCAGGTTGTCGCCGGTGTTCTTCTCGTCGTACATCGACAGCGGCGCCATCTGCGAGTAGCGCAGGTTGGTCTCGGTGAACGTGCGGCCGATGCCTTCGCTGATCGCCGCATGGTCGTCGCCGGTCGTCCACACGTACTGGCCCTTCTTGCCGAGCACGATCGCGGTGCCGGTGTCCTGGCAGCTCGGCAACACCATGCCCGCCGACACGTTGGCGTTCTTCAGCAGCTGCAGGGCGACGAAGCGGTCGTTGGCGGACGCCTCGGGGTCGTCGAGGATCAGGCGCAGCTGCTGCAGGTGGCCGGGACGGAACAGGTGGCTGATGTCGCGGATCGCGGCGAACGTCAGTTCGGTAAGCGCCGCCGGCGCCACCTGCAGGATGCGCTGGCCACCGACCTCGCGGGTGGTGACGTGGTCGGCGGTCAGTTTGCGATACGGGGTCGGGTCGTCGCCGAGTTCGAAGATCGGCTGGTACGCGGATGGCATCGACCCAGCTTGGCGCGCGCCCGACGGCGAGTAAAGGCGGCCCGGCGCGACCGTCACCCACCCATCTGCGCGAACACCAGCACGTGGCCGCCCGGCGCCCGCACGCCGATCTCGTCGGCGCCGTAGAACGTGCGGCGGCGCGGCACGACGATCTCGCAGCCGACCAGCGCCCGTTCGATGGCAGCGACGTCGGCGACCTCGACGAACAGCGTGGCACGGTTGCCCTCGTCGGCGAGGGCTGGCATGTCGGCGCGCACCGAAGCGCGCGTCTGCAGCATCACCTCGACCGCGTCGCGCTGCAGCATCGCGAAGCCGAGCTCGTCGGCACCTTCGCGCAGCGGCACCGTGGCGAGCACGGTGAAGCCGAGGCGGTCGCGGAAGAACGGCAACGCCGGCTCGATCGCGTCGAGCACCAGCACGGGGGACAACTTCTGCATCATGGCGACAGCGTGCCGCGATCGTTGCGGTCTGTCTTGGACGAATGCGACACCGCGGTCATGGTGCGCCGCCCGGTCCGAGCGGCGCACGCCACTCCGGCCACGGTCCCGCCGGCGGCCGGCGACCTTCGCCATCCGGGCGCCGCAGCAACCGCCGCGTGATCGTGTTGTAGACCGGTTTCGCCAGCGCAGCCCACAACCGCGAAGTCCACGAGCGCGCCGAGCGCGCTGCAGCCGGCAATCGCTGGCCGCGATGTTGGTAGCGCAGCGCGTGCTTCTGCACGTGGCGAACATCCTCGCGCACGCGACCCTGCCAGCGCCGCCCGCCGGCCTGATGCACACTCGCCAACTGGAAGTCGACCAGTGCGGGACGCCCATCGGGTTGCACCAGCACGTTCGGTTCCTTGTGCAGGTCGTTGTGGGCGACGCCGCGGGCGTGCACGGCGGCGAGCAGGGCATCGAGATGCTGGAAGAAGTCGCTCGGCAGTTCGCCGACGCGATGCAGCGGCACGCCGTCGAGCCAACTGCGCACCAACCAACCACGGCCGTGCGCCAGCAACTGCGGCACCTGCGCCAGACCGGCGAGCCGCTGCAGCGCCGCCCGTTCGCGCGCGAGCAGCAGGCGGGCGACGAACGCCGAACCCGGGATGCGGCCACCACACGCCACGCGGCGCACCGCCACGGCGCCATCGGCACCGACGACGCGTTCGACGCGACCGAGCGCGTCTTGCTTCAGCACCTCGACGGCGCGAAAGGTTGCAGGGGCGGGCGGAGGGATGGGCATCGTGAGGAACGCGCGCCGCGCGGACGCCAGTGAACCCGACGGCCATGGCCGCGCAAGCCGGTGGCGACTTCTTCGACCAAGGCATGCGCCGACTGGCCCATCACGACATCTGTCAAGAACGGAAACCAATGGAACTGCAGTAATGCTTTTCTTCAGTCCCTAACACATATGCCTTGCGGCCCCATTTGTTGGATGCCACGCTTCTGGCATGCCTGAACAAAAGAAGCGTGGTCGTCAGCCCGATGCGAACTCCAAGTCCGGTCAGATCCGTGAACTGTTGAAGACCGGCATGAGCGCCGGCGACATCGCCAAGAAGCTCGGCTGCACGCCAGCCCTGGTCTACAACGTGAAGGCGCGCCTCAGCGGCGGCGCCAAGAAGCGCGGCCCCGGCCGCCCTCCGAAGGCCGCGAGCGCCCCGGCCAGCCACGACGGCCTCGCCGGCATCCTGGAAGCGGTCAAGGGCTCGGAGAACGAGCGCCTGCGCCTGCGCGCCGCGCTGGAGAAGATCCAGGCCGTGCTGTCCGCCGCGCTGGCCTGAGCCGCTCCCGCGCGCGGCGGCCCGACCGCGGGCCTGCCGCGCGACAGCCTGCATCACCATGCGCATCCGTCGCGTAATCTCGCCGCGATGAAGCCGCGCGTTCTGGTGACCCGCCACGTCTATCCGGCGGCGGTCGCGATCCTGCAGGAGCACTGTGTCGTCGACTACAAGGACACCTACGACGTCATGGACGCGGCGCTGCTGCAGAAGCGCCTGCAGCATGCCGACGGCGTGGTCTGCCAGCTGACCGACCCGTTGACCGCCGACGTGCTCGCCGCCGCCCCGAAGCTGCGCGTCATCAGCCAGATCGCCGTCGGCCACGACAACATCGACGTCGCCACAGCGACCGCGCGCCGCATCGTCGTCACCAACACGCCCGGCGTGCTGACCGAAGCGACCGCCGACCTCTGCTGGGCGCTGCTGCTGGCGACCGCGCGCCGGCTGCCGGCGGCCGAGCAGTTCCTGCGCGCGGGCAAGTGGCAGCGCTGGGACGTCGACCTGCTGTGTGGCAGCGACGTGCACGGCCGCACGCTCGGCCTCGTCGGTTTCGGCCGCATCGGCCAGGCCGTGGCGCGTCGGGCCCGCGGCTTCGGCATGCGCGTGCTGTACGCGAGCCGCAGCGCCGCCGCACCGGAGGTCGAACAGGAACTGCGCGCGATCCGCGTGCCGCTCGACGCGCTGCTGAAGGAGAGCGACTTCGTGTCGTTGCACGTGCCGCTGCGGCCCGAGACGCGGCACCTGATCGGTGTCGAGCAGCTGTGCCTGATGAAGCGCGGCGCGTTCCTGCTGAACACCGCGCGCGGTCCGGTCGTCGACGAAGCCGCGCTGGTCGCGGCCCTCGAAGAAGGCCTGATCGCCGGCGCTGGCCTCGACGTGTTCGAAGCCGAACCGCGCGTGCATCCGGGCTTGCTCGAGTTGCCGAACGTCGTGCTGCTGCCGCACGTCGGCAGCGCGGTGACCAGCGTGCGCGCGCTGATGTGTGCGCTCGCCGCCAACGACTGCGTCGCGGTGTTGACCGGCGAGCGGCCGAAGCACCCGGTCAACCCGCAGGTGCTCGGATGAAGGAACGCCTGCGCGCGCACTTCACCGCGGTGCTGCGCGACCTGCAGG
>CAMAUH010000140.1 GCA_945861365.1 Candidatus Kuenenia stuttgartensis | reverse complement strand
CATGAAGGGCGCCGAGTGGGAGAAGACCGGCAAGGTCCCTGCCGCCAAGAAGGACGACGGTGAGGACTGGGTCGAGCTGCTGAAGTGCATGAAGGCGTCGGTCGCCAATGGCGGCGGCAAGTGGAGCAAGATGCTGCCCGGCATCCGTGGCGTCTCGGAAGAGACGACGACCGGCGTGCACCGCCTCTACCAGATGCAGAAGGCCGGCGTGTTGCCGTTCCCGGCGATGAACGTCAACGACAGCGTGACCAAGTCGAAGTTCGACAACGTCTACGGCTGCCGCCACTCGCTGACCGACGGCCTGATGCGCGCCACCGACGTCATGCTGTCGGGCAAGGTCGCGGTCGTCTGCGGCTACGGCGACGTCGGCAAGGGCAGCGCCCAGTCGCTGAAGGGCCAGGGCGCGCGCGTCATCATCACCGAGATCGATCCGATCTGTGCGCTGCAGGCCGCGATGGAGGGCTACCAGGTCCTGACCCTCGAGGACTGCGTCGACTACGCGGACATCTTCATCACCGCGACCGGCAACTACCAGGTGGTCACGGTCGACCACATGAAGCGGATGAAGAACAACGCGATCGTCGCGAACATCGGCCACTTCGACAACGAGATCGACATGGCCGGCCTCGCCAAGGTCGACGGCATCGAGAAGCAGAACATCAAGCCGCAGACCGATCGCTGGCTGTTCGAGGACGGCCACGGCGTCATCGTGCTGGCGGAAGGCCGTCTGATGAACCTCGGTTGCGCCACCGGCCACCCGAGCTTCGTGATGTCGAACAGCTTCAGCAACCAGGTGATCGCGCAGATCGAGTTGTTCAACAACTACAAGAACTACGACAAGGGCGTCTACACGCTGCCGAAGCACCTCGACGAGAAGGTCGCGCGCCTGCACCTCGGCAAGCTCGGCGTGAAGCTGACGAAGCTCAGCAAGAAGCAGTCGGACTACCTCGGTGTCCCGACCGAGGGGCCGTTCAAGCCCGGTCACTACCGCTACTAGTCGGATCGCGGCGCGCGGCGGCGAAGCCGCGCTGCCGAGGATTTTCGTGATCGCTGCCACCGCGGCGATGGCTCATGTCCCTCTAGGGCGTGAGCACACTCGCAATGGTGGTGGTGGCGATCGCGCCGGCCTTGTTGGTGGTCCCGTTGGATGGGCGTCCGGTGCGCTTCGGTGCGCCGCTGCCCGCCGCGGTGCTGCAGCAGGGACTCGGGCTACAGGGCAAGGGCGTCCTGCAATGGCGGCCTCTGCCGTTCGGCCGGCCCGGCACGGAGACCGTCTGGGTCGAGATCGCGATCAGCGGTCCGCCCGGCGTCGTTCGCGTCGTGCCGGGCGGCACCGGCCCGAGCGAGGACGGGCGCGGCCCGGTGTTCGTGCGCGAGGATCGCGAAGAGGCCCTGCCTCATGGGCGCTTGCAGCAGACCCTGTGGCGATTCGTCGACGGCTCCGTCGATGAGCGCCGCCGCCTCGAGTTCACTTCGCCGACCGAGCTCGAGGGCGAGCTGTTCGCCACGGGCGAAGCGCTGACGACCTGGAGTGACGGCGCCTTCGTACGTGCCGACGTGTTGTGCCGCATGCCGCGCACCTGGTTCGACGAGGTCGGCGTGTTGCCGCCGGTCGGCGGTGGTGGAGCCGTGACGACGGCGGTGCGCTCGCACTTGGGCACCCTGCTGCCGCAGTTGCGCGAACTGCCAGGCCGACGTGGGGCCGGCGACTACGCCCGCAGTGGCGGCATCGTCACCAACAACGAATACGACACCCCGTTCGCCCTGCTGCGCTGCGCCTTGGGGATGCGGGACCCGCTGGCCCTGGCGCGGGCGCGCCGCGCCGCCGTGCACGTGCTCGACCGCGACTTCGATGCGAACTCCGGGCTCGTGTTCACGCACGGGCTCGACCATCGCGGCGGCGCCGTGGAGCCCGGGCACACGTGGTTGCGCGGTGTGCTGTGGACCGGGCTGCTCACCGCGGACGATGGTCTGCTCGACGGGGCGCGCAGCCTGGCGCGCGGGTTGGCGAACCATCCGCCGGTCGGCACCGGTCGCAACGAGCGGTTGCGCGACTATGCCTCGCCACTGCGGGAACTGGAGGCCCTGTTGGCGCTGTCGCCGGACCCGGTGCTGGCGCTCGCCGCCAACCGGCTGGCGGCATCCATCGCGCGCCGCTTCGACGCCAGCCTGCGCACCTACCGTTTCGGCGAGGGTGAGGTCGGTGCCGGTGTGTACTTCGAGCGCGCCTGGCTGACCGCCGGTCTGCTGCTGCCAGCGCTGCGGGAGCACCTCGCGCGGCGCGACGATGCCCGCCTGCGCGAACACGTCGATCTCGCCACGCAGGCGCTGCTGGACCGCCTCGGTCGCGGTGGCCAGGGCTTGCCCACGCATTGGCGCATCGCCGGGCAGCAGCTGTTCGCCGAGCATCGTGAGCAACAGACCGCCGCGGCGGCGGCCGTGCTCGAAGCGTTCCAGCCGCGGGACCTGCAGCGGCTGTTGCGGCGCGGCTCGGTGCGCGGCGCGATCACCGGCATGCCGAGCCCTGCGGACCCCGACCTGGCCACGGAGTTCACGCTGCTGGCGCGCTGCGACTGGGTTTGGCGCTGACGGTCAGCGCGCCGGTCGCCGCACGTCGAGCGTGCCGATCAGATCCTCGTCGCCGCGCAGGATCGCGATGCGCAGCGAGGCGCCCGCCTGTTGCTCGAGCAGCCGCGCGAAGTCGCGCAGCGAAGTGATCGGCACCTCGCGTTCGCCGAACGGGCCGCGCGCGAACACGCCGAGGAGCAGGTCGCCCGCCCTCAGGCCGATCGCCTCGGCCGGGGCGTCGGGCTGCAGTTGTTGCAGGCGCAGCACCGCCGGGAAGATCGGCACGCGCCGCATGTTGCTGCCGCGGTAGAAGGCGGTGGTCGCCTTGCGCACCAGCGTCGGATCCGCCTCGACGTCGACTTCGGCGATGGTGGCGCCGATCGCGGCCAGCACCAGGCCCTGGTCGCGCGTGATCGGCTGCATCGCGAGGCGCAGCTCGCGCCCGTCGCGACGCAGGCGCAGCGGCAGTTCCTGCTGTAGCCGTGCATCGAACATCTGGCGCACGTAGTCGAGCGAGCTGCGCACGTCCTGGTCGCCGATGCGGGCCAGCACGTCGCCGACCTTGACGCCCGCGAGCGCTGCCGGGCCGCCGTCGTGCACCTGCGCCACGACGACGCTGCCGTCCTTCTCGGCGACCTCGAGGCCGAGCCACGGCGTATCGGCGCCGGCCGTGAAGGAACTGCTGCGCAGCAGTTCGCGTTGGAACTCGGCGCGCACGGTGTCCATCGGGATCGCAAAACCGATGTTCTCGGCGCCCATCGCCATCGCGTTGTTGATGCCGATCAGCCGGCCGGTGATGTCGAGCAGGGCGCCGCCGCTGTTGCCCTGGTTGATCGCCGCGTCGGTCTGCAGCAGACCCGCGTACTCACGCACCTTGCCGTCCGGCGCGCCGACGCGGATCGAGCGGTCGATCGCCGACAGCACGCCGCTGGTCACGGTGTTGGCATGGCCCTGGGGGTTGCCGATCGCGATCACCGTCTCGCCGATCATCAGGTCGGCCGAGCGGCCGATCTCGATCGGCTTGACCCGTTCGCCGGGTTCCAGCCGCAGCTGCAGCAGCGCCAAGTCGCGGTCCGCCGACGAAGTCAGCACCTGTGCCGGGCGGGTGCGGCCGTCGCGCAGCTTGACGACGACGTCGAGTTCGGTGCCGCGGCCGCCGCCGAGCAGCACCGGGGCGACGACATGCCAGTTGGTGATCGCCAGGCCCGATTCGTCGAGCAGCACGCCGGAACCCTGCCCTTCGGTGACGGGCTGGCGGTTGGCGCCGTGCTGCTGCAGGTAGATGCTGACCACCGAGTCCGCCGAACGCTGCACCGCGCGCACCACCGGGGTCGTGCGCAGGTCGCGTTCGTTGGCGTCGGGTTCGACCACTTGCAGCGGGGAACTCCGGCCGACCAGCGCGTTGTTCTGCGCCGTGGCGCAGCCGACGAGCAGCAGGGAGCAGGACAGGCGGATCCAGGGGGCGGTGCGCATGCGGGGTCCAAGGACGATCGAGCAGCGAGATCGCTCCGCGGGCATCGCATCCCACCGAGCGGGAGGTCACGATAGCGGGATGTTCTTCCGCTTCGCCGCCGAAGTGCCGTTGCGATGGGTCGATGTCGACTCCGCCGGCGTCGTCAACAATGCGACCTACCTGAGCCTGATGGAGCAGGCGCGCTTCCTGTACTTCCAGCACCTCGGCTTGATGGTCGACCACGCCATTCCGTTCGTGCTGGCCGAGGCCAACGTCAAGTTCCAGCGCCCGGGGCGCCTCGGCATGCGCTGCGAGGTGGCGGCGCGCGTCGGCAAGCTGGGCACCAGCAGCTTCCACATGGACTTCGAGGTGCGCGGCGACAACGAGGTGCTGGTCGCGTCGTCCGCGGCGCTGGTGTTCGTCGACGCGCAGTTCCAGCCGCGGCCGATCCCGGCCGACTGGCGCAGCGCCATCGCGCAGTTCGAGCAGATGCCGGATTGAACTTCAGGGCACCGCGCGCGCGATCAGGAAGGCCTCGGCGCGGGCTTCCGGACTCGGGTCGGCGAGCAGCAGTCCCGCCACGGCACTGCGCAGCTCGCGGCTGCCGGCTGGTGCTGCCGTGGCCAACGTGGCGGCAGCGCCGAGGCCGCGCCAGAACGCCGCTTCGTCGCGCGGCACCGTGGCCTGTCCTCGCACTGCCGCGGCGCACGCTTGCGCATCGGAGCTGGCCAGGGCCCGGCACGGCAAGGGTCGCGCGGCATAGACACCGCAGCTGCGGTCGTCGCGCAGGAACGGGCAGGGCATGCCGACCAGCGCTGGCCACCCGAGCTGGGACGTGATGACGGCGTGGTCCAGCACGCGGGCGCGCGCCTCCGGAGCCGCGGCGACGGCATCGGCGAGCAGGCTCGCCTCGGCGAACGTGACCCCGACCGGGAAGTGGCAGCAGTGGGCGCAGCCGCTGTGGCACGCGCGCGGCACCGTTCCATCCGCGGCCAGCAATGGCTGCACGGCATCGTGCACGGCGATCGCTCGAGCACCCGGTGTGGCCGGGGCCGAGGCCAACGCCGCGGTCGCCGCCTCGACGCCGCGGTAGTACTCCGCCAGGCTGGTGCTCATCGGCGCGATGCTACGCGTCGGTTGCCGCCGGAGAATGTCGCCAACACCGGGCCGCGCTCGCGAGTATGGTGCCTTCGCACATGGCATCGCACCGTCCGTGGCCTGGCGTAAGGCTCGTTCTCGCGTTCCTGGCCATCACCGGTGGCGCCGTCGCGCAAGGCGAGGAAGGTGCCGACGACCTGCCCGCGCTGTTGCAGGACGCCCAGCGCAAGCTGGCCCGCAACCAGCTGTCCGCGGCCGAGCAGAAGTTCGAGGAACTGCAGGAAGAGTTGGCGGCGGAGCCGGACGGCAAGGCGAAGGACGCGCTGGCGAATGCGTGCCAGATCGGGCTGTGGACGATCGCGCTGCGGCGCGGGCGCTACGAGGACGTGCGCGACGGCGTGCGCACGGCGGCCGCCGAGCTGCGCACGAGCCGCGATGGCTTGCTGATGCAGGTCCAGGCGCAGCGCCGGCTCGGCGACTACGGCGGCGCGATCGCGCTGCTGCAGGGCCTGGTCGAGCGCGATGCCGGCGACCTGCAGGCGCGGCACGAGTTGGGCGAACTGTTCGCCGCGGACGGCCAGCGCGGCAAGGCGCGGGAACTGTGGCAGCAGAATGTCGATCGCCCGGCGCCGACCGATGGCCTGCAGCTGGCCTTCCGCGGTCGTTCCCTGGTGGCGCTCGGTGGCCGCAAGAACCTCGAAGCCGCCAGCCAGGCGCTGGTCGACAGCATCAAGGCGGCGCCGGATCGCAAGGAGGCCCGCGTCACGCTGGGGCTCGCCAAGTTCGCCGCCTATGGCGAGACGAGCGGGTTCCCGAGCGGCGAGAAGGACCTGAAGAAGGTGCTCGAGGACCACGGCGACGACGAAGAGGCGCTGCTGGCGATGTACCGCATCCGCAGTGCGAACATGTCGCTCGATGCCGGCAAGACCGAGGGCTTCCTCGACCGCGTGCTGGATCGCAACGAACGGTGCGTGGCGGCCATCGTGCAGCGCGGCGCCAACGTGCTCGACGACCGGCGCTACCGCGATGCCGCGAAGGTGCTCGACACGGCGCTGGCGATCGATGCCAACGACCGCGAGGCGCTGTGCCACCGCGCCGCCGCCGCCTACCTGCTGCACGATCGGGATGGCTATGAGCGCTTCCGGGCGCGCGCGCTGGCGGGTGATCCGGGCTTCCCGGACTGCGACCGCACGGTCGCCGAGCACCTGTGTGCGCTGTACCGGTTCGCGGACTCGCTGCCGTTCTTCGCGGCGGCGCTGCAGCTGGCGCCCGACGACGTGCCGTCGCTGCAGGGCATGGCGAAGGCGTTGGTCTACAGCGGCGAAGGCAAGCGGGCGAAGGAGCTGCTCGAACGCAGCAAGCAGCTCGCGGCCGGCCTGGTCGATGCGTGGCGCAACAACGCCCTGGCCGTGCAGCAACTGCTCGACGACGAGTACATAGCCGTCGACAGTGGTGCGTTCGCGTTCCAGTTGCACCGCGACGACGACGAGGTGCTGCGCAACTACCTGCTGCCGATCCAGCTCGAAGCCGCCGAGGTGCTCGGTGCCAAGTACGCGTGGAAACCGGATCGCCCGACCCACATCGAGGTGTTCCACACCTGGGACGACTTCTCGGTGCGCACGATCGGCTTCCGCGGCTTCACCGCGCTCGGCGCCTGCTTCGGTTCGCTGATCACGCTGGTGTCGCCCGGCGACACCGACCTGCGCAAGCAGGACTTCATGTGGGAGGCGACCGCGTGGCACGAGTACACGCACGTGCTGACGCTCGGGCTCAGCAACGCCCGCGTGCCGCGTTGGCTGACCGAGGGCTTCTCGGTCTACGAAGAGAAGCAGCGCGATCCTTCGTGGGAACGCGGCATGGACCGCGAACTGTTCGACGCGTTCCACAACCAGGACATCCCGCCGGTGCACTTGATGAACCGGTTGTTCCGCGGGCCGCGCATCCTGTTCGGCTACTACCAAGGTGGCCTCGTGATCGAGCTGATCACGAAGCTGTACGGCTTCGGCAAGGCGCTCGACCTGCTGCGTGCGTTCGGCGAGGACCTCGACACCGAGGAAGCGTTCGAGAAGGCGCTCGGCATCAGCTCGCGCGAGTTCGATCGCCAGTTCCTCGACTACGTGCAGAAGGAGAAGTTGCGCGGCATGCGGCTGGTGCCGCATCTCGACGACGCGGCGATGGGGCGGGCGGCCCTGCGGGCGGCGCAGGATCCGACCAACCTGCAGGCGCGCATCGACCTGGCGTGGGCCTGCGCGCAACGCAACAACCCGGTCGATGCCGGGCGCTGGCTGGGCGAGGTGCTGCGCGCCGATCCCGAGAACGGCCAGGCGATGCTGGTGCGGGCCGAGTTGGCGCGGGCGCGCAAGGAACTGCCGGTGGCGATCGGGTTCTGGCAGAAGGGCTTCGCTGCCGGCGCCGACGACTTCGACTCGCGCATCCAGTGCGGCAAGGCGATGGCTGCCGGCGGCGATGCCGACGGGGCGATCGCGATGTGGCAGCGGGCGAAGGCCTGCTGGCCGAGCTGCACCGACCAGACCTCGGCGCCGGAGTTGTTGTTGGCGCGGCTCTACCGCGACCAGGGGGAGGCGGTGCAGGCGCAGATGGAGATGAAGGCGTACTGCCGCCGCTCGGCGCGCGCCTTCACGCCGCGCTACACGCTGGCGCAGTTCGAGCGCGACAGCGGCAATCGCGCCGAGGAATTGCGCTACCTGACCGAATGCAACCGCATCGACCCGTTCCATCGCGAGCTGCACGAGCGCATGGGCGAGGCCTGCGAGGCGCTGGGCAAGCGGCCGCAGGCGGCGCTCGAGTTCGAGATGGCGGCCGCGGTGTCGCCCGCGATGGATCGCCGGTTCGTCAGCCGGCCGACGCCGCCACCGGCGGACGACGACCCCGAGCAGCGCCAGCTGCGCGGCGACCTGCTGCTGCGCGCGGCGCGTCTGCGGCACGAACTCGGCGACGCAGCGAAGGCGATGGCGTTGCTCGAACGGATCCAGAAGGCGGCCCCGGGCACCGAGGCTGCGACCACCGCAGCGAGCTTGCAGCAAGAGTGGCGAGGTCGTTGACCCGCTGCTAGCGTTCGCCCCCCGCCCAGCCCCGTCGGGCGGACGTCGACGACGCATGTTGCCCGTGCTCGAGGAAACCTGGACTCGCGTGCAGGACGCGCTGTGTGCGCGCGCCGGAGCGGCGGCGTACGCAGCCTGGCTGCGCGAACTGCGGCCGGTGTCGCTCGAGCGCGGCACGGCGTACCTGGAGGCGAGCAGCCGATTGGCCGCGGACCGGGTGCGCACGCTGTTCCGGCCGTTGCTGGAAGAGGTGCTGTCGGCCGAGATGGGCACCCGGTTGCAGGTCGAGTTGCAGGCGAACGAGCCGGTGGCGCAGTTCGACGCGCTCGAGGTGTCGCCGCAGCAGCCGATCGTCGACGAAGGCAATCGCATGGCCTGGCTCGTGCTGAAGAGCCTCGGTCGCGGCCGCCCGCTGCCTTCCAACCGGTTCCTGTTCCACGGCCCGAGCGGCGTCGGCAAGACGTTCCTGCTGCGTTGGTGGCGCGACCTGACCGGCGAACGGCCAGGGCGCGCCACGTCGGCATGGTTCGAACTGCCCGGCCTCTTGAAGGCTTTCCAGGCGGCGCACCAGGAACACCGGGTCGATGGGCTGCGCACCGAGCTGCTGGTCGACAAGCCGCTGGTGATCGACGAGGTGCATCGCATCGCCGGCAAGCCGAAGCTGCAGCAGTTCCTGCTGGGCGTGCTGCAGGCGCGTGAAGCGCTGAGTGCGCCGACGCTGCTCGCTTCGCGCTGGCACCCGAGCGACATCCGGGATCTGGACCCGTCGCTGGCGTCGACGTTGCAGGCCGGGTTCGTCGCGGCGATCGAGCGGCCAGGGCCTCTCGGGCGGCTGCGCTACCTGCGCGCACTCGAAGGCACGCCGTCGCGCAACGGTCGCGCCGCGATGGTCGAGTCGGTCGCGCAGCAGCCTGGGACGTTCCCGGAACTGCGCGCGGCCTGGGCGCGCGCCCGTGGGGCCTCGCTGCCGCCGAAGTACCTCGAACTGATCGATCCGGCGCGCGTGTTCGCACGGTTGCGCGATCGCGTCGCCGAGAAGTGTGACGTCCCGGCGCAGGAGCTGCCGGGCAAGCGCCAGGGGCGCACGATCAGTCGGGCCCGCAAGGTGCTC
>CAMAUH010000139.1 GCA_945861365.1 Candidatus Kuenenia stuttgartensis | reverse complement strand
GGGTCAAGCGACACGCGGTCGGTGACACCATCTATGTGACGTGGGATGGGGTCTTCGGCCATCAGCGGAACCAGCCCAACCGGTTCCAGATCCAGTTCCAGCAGACGACCGGCAACGTGACGATCGCCTTCCAGTCGATGGCCCTGGATGCCAGCGACACGCTGGTCGGCTTTGCGGCCGGCGGTGGCTCGAACGCGTCCGGTGGTCGCGACCTCTCGGTGGCCGTGCCGGCGACCTTCCGTACTGCAGCGAACGAAGGGAACTCGCCGCTCCTGACGAGCACCCTGCCGCGGCTCGGCCAGACGGTCACGCTCACCACCACGTTCGCCGCGGGGGTCTCGTTCGGGCTGCAGCTGCTGGGCGTGCAGGCGCTGGACCCGGGCGTGCCGCTCGACGCCATCGGCCTCACCGGCTGCCGCCAGCACTCCAGTGCCGAAGTGATGGCCTCGCTGCTCCCGGTCGGCGGCACGGCGACCTATGCGCTGGCCGTTCCTGCCAACGGCGCCCTGCTCGGCGCCGAGGTCAGCGCACAGTCCGCCGCGTACATGCCGGAGGCAAACCTGTTCGGGTTCGGCATGTCGCGCGGGATGCGACTGACGGTCGGCCTGTGAGGTCTGCCGGGCACGGCCCCGCCGTGCCCTCGGCCCGTGCGATCACGCCTCAGCGGTAGGCGGCGACGGGCTTCGGCACGACACCGAGCTTCGCGTAGTCGAAGCCGGTGTCGAGCGGCGCATAGGGACCGACGCAGGCGACGCTGCGATCGGGCGTGATGCGGTCCTCGAGGCCCATGCACCAATACGCCGCGTTCACCGCGACGCGGCGCACGCCCTCGTTCTCGAAGTCGGCGCCACTGCCCATCGTGAAGTGGAACACGCGCGCCGTGAGGCCGCGGTTGCCGGTCCAGGTCTTCGTCCACGCGACCGGCAGCGGTTCCTTGTCGGGGTTCGGTGCGTCTTCGTGCTTGCGGCCGAGCAGCGGCTGACCGAGCACCAGCGCAGTGCATCCCTCGGGCAGGCTGCCGCCTTCGCGGTACGTGCGGTAGACGTCGGACGGCCCCCAGACATCGGTGACGCCGCACAGGATCGGATGGCCGAGCTGCTCGGGCACCAGGATCCCGCGCGTGCTGTCCGCGTGCCAGTTGCCGTGGTGGCCGAGGAACGTGCCGCCGAGCACGTCCTCGCCGAAGCGCACGCGCTTGCCGTTCACCTGGTACGGGAACGCGCCGAGGAAGCCGTGGTTCGCCGTGCGCAGTGCGAAGATCGGCTTGCCCGAGTCGAGGTAGTCGGTGATGTGCGCGAGCTGTGCGGGCGGCAGCGTCATGAAGCGGCTGAACAGGATCAGCAGGTCGGCGTTCGCCAGGTGCTCGAGCCCCGGGATGTCGTGCACGATCGACTTGTCTTCCTGCGTCGTCTTCTGCGTCGGATCGACGAGGCCGTCGTGCTGCGCGAACAGCACCGTGCAGTGGAAGCCGTGGTGCGTGGCCAACACCTTCGCCAGCATCGGCATCGACTGCTCGCTGCGGTACTCCTGCTCGGCGGCGACCAGCACGATGTGCTTGCCGCGGCCCGGGCCATCCACACCGGAATACGTCAGCCAACGCGGATCGTCGGGCACCGGATGCGGCGGCGGCGCCGCACAGCCAGCGAGCAGCAGCAGGAACGCGCCAGCGGCGCGCAGCAGGGGGTTCGTCACGTTCACGGCTTCGGGATCCGGTTCACGGTGTAGTAGGCGTGCCTGTGCAGCAGCGGCGCACCATCGGCAGCGCGCAGTGCCGCGAGATCGAACTCGTGCACGTGCCCGAGCACCATGCCGTCGACGACGATCCGCACGCTGCGGCCATTCTCGCTCGGCATCGCCGACACCACGCGCGGCACCGTGCGGTCGACCTCGGGGCTGCCGTAGTGCTCCTGGTAGATGTGCGTGAACGAGCCGAGCTGCCAGTTGGCCGGCACCGCCGCGATCGTGCGATCGACCGGCAGCGTGAAGTCGACGAGGAAGCCATTCGGCTGGATGCGGATGCGTTCGATCTCGAACGGCGTGCGGCCGGTCCAATCCAGCCGTTCGAGCACGAACTGCTTGTTGCCGCGCACCGGCCAGCCGCGGTTGGTGCCGCCGGTGATCAGCGAGCCGGTCGGGCCGAACTCGACGGCGAGGATGCCGTTGCCGAAGCCCTCGCGGAACGGGTAGCAGGCGCCCTGCCACACGCCGTCGACGAGCTCGGTCGTCGCGCGCATCACCACGCTGAGGCTGTAGTCGCCGAGGAACAGCTGGCCCGCGAACGGCCCGAAGCGCCCTTCGCTGCGATCGACGCGGAACGTCGTGATCGACTGGCCCATGCGCCGGTACGGGAACACCACCGCGTACGGCACCAGCTGCTCGACGCGCGCGCATTCGGTGACGAGCCGCGACGGCGTGTTCGGCTCGACCGGCTTCTTGCCCATGCCCGCCGCGAGCGGCAGGTCGTAGGCCGGGAAGCTGATCGGGTGGCCCATGAAGCCGCCGGGCTTCAGGTGCTTCAGCGAGCACGAGCCGTTCCACGGTCCCTGGCTCTCGACGTAGAACATCTCGCCGGTCTCGTTCGGCGCCACACCGCCGGCGCTGCGGATGCCGCTGGCGATCGGGATCGAACGGCCGTCGGCGGTGACCTGGAAAGCAAAGCCGCGGAACGGCGCCTTGTAGTTGTAGGAATCCGACAGGCCGAGCACGACGTGGACGCTGCCGTCCTTGCTCACCGGCGACCCCCACGCGAACTCGTGGTAGTGGCCGAAGCCCCACGCGTCGCTGAGGTTCTCGAAGCGGTCGGCGCGGCCATCGCCGTCGCGGTCGGTGATGCGCGTCAGTTCGGTCTGCTGCGTCGCATACAGGGCACCGTCGCGTTCGCCGAGACCCAGCACCTCGTCGAGGCCGCTGGCGAACTTCGTGATGCGCAGCTCGGGCCGTTCGTCGAACGCGCCCGCGACCACCAGGATCTCGCCGCGGCGCGTGCCGATCGCGAGGCGGCCGTCGGGCAGCGTGCAGAAGCTGCCGGCTTCCAGCGCCAGTTCGCGCGGCACCGGCAGTTCGACGATGCGGTAGTAGGCGGCTTCGGCGCCGGCGGTGCCCCAGGCGTCGCCGAGCTCCTGGGCGGGGATGGTGGCGGCGGCGAGGACGGCGGCGAACAGGTTGGCGGTTCGATTCACGGGCTGGCCATTCGCCGAGGGTGGCAGGAACCCCACGAGCGGTGGTCGCAGGGTAACCCGGTGCGCGACGATTGCCGCCGGCCAAGGGACGTCAATCGATTCGGCGCGCGTGAGCGAGCATCGCGACGGCGACGGCGGCCCCGGCGAACGCGAGCATCGGCACGCCTTCCGCAAGCACCACGCCTGGCGTGGCGTCGCACAGCACCGCGCTGTGCGCAGCGCGGATGAAGTGGGTCAGCGGAAACACGTTGCCGAGCCCCCGTGCCCAGCCTGGCAGGGACTCGAACGGGTAGAGGAAGCCCGACAGCAACATCGCCGGCAGATAGAAGGCGATCGCGCCTTGCAACCCGGCGAGCTGGGTCGCGGCGCGCGCAGCGATCGCGTAACCGAGCACGAAGTGGGTCGCGGCGAACAGCGGTAGCAGGAGCAGCAGTGCCAGCACGCTCGGGTGCAACGGCAAGCCGAACAGCAGGAAGCCGGCCGCGAGCACCAGCACTCCCTGCAGCACACCGAGCATCGCAGCGGGGAGCAGTTTGCCGAGCAGGACCTCGCTGGCGCGGATCGGCAAGCTGAGCAGGGTCTCCCACGAACCGGACTCGCGTTCGCGCGCGAGGCTGAGGCTGCCGAGCATGATCATCGCGATCATCACGGTCACGCCGGCGAGAGCGGGCAGGAAGGTCCAGCTCGCCAGCCCGTCGGGATTGTGCAGGCGCTGGATCTCCAGTCGCGGGCGGGCGCTGACGGATCGCGTTCGTTCGACCTGCGTGCGCCAGAACGCGGCCTCGATGCGGGCCAGCGCGGGTTCGGTGAGCGCCGCATTGGTGCCATCGACGACGATGCGCAGGCTCGGCGGAGCAGCGGGCGCTCCGTCGCCCGCGCCGACGGCGGCTTCGAGGCCGACCAGCGCGCTGCGTTCGCGGACCTTGGCCTCGGCTCCTCCTGGCGCCAGCCCGGCAGCCACCACGGTCGAGCCAGCCGCCTGAGCGACGGCGGCGAGCTGCTGCGCGAAGACGACGTCCGGAGCGGCGATCGCGACGGTGATGGACGCCGCGTCCGGCCGGATCGCGTAGCCGAACAACACGACCTGCAGCGCCGGCACGAGCAGCAGCAGCGTGAACGTGACGCGCGCACGCAGCAGCCGCTGCAGTTCGAGGCGGGCCACGCCGCCGATCCGTCCAGCACTGCTCATGACTGCGTCGCCCGATGCAGGATCGCGGCTTCGAGATCGCTGGCCCCGCTCGCCGCGATCAGGGCGGCAGGCGTGAGCGGCCCTTCGACGCGGCCGTCCTGGTAGTGCAGCAACCGGTCGCACTGTTCTGCATCGGCCAGGTCGTGCGTGCTGATGACGATCGCCACCCCTTCGCCCGCCAGCGCGTGCAGCCAGCGCCAGATGTCGAGCCGCGTCACCACGTCGAGTCCCGCGGTGGGTTCGTCCAGCAACAGCAGTTGCGGCCCGTGCACGACCGTGGCGACGAACTGGGCGCGGCGCGCCTGACCGCCGGACAGCGTCTCGACGCGTCGCTGCAACAAGCTGCCGATGCCATAGCGCGCCGTCACGTCGGCGAGGCGGGTGGTCGCATCGACGATGCCGTGCGCCGCGCAGCGAAACCGCAGGTTCGCCAAGACCGACAACTCGGGCTGCAAGGACAGCCGCTGCGTCATGTAGCCGAACGCGGCCCGGTCGGCGGCCCGCGTGGAGTGCAGCGGACGACCGAACCGCACCCCAGAACCGTGGTCGGGCCGCAGCAGCCCCGCCAGCATGCGCAGCGTCGTGGTCTTGCCGCCGCCATTGGCGCCGACCAGCCCCAGGATCTGCCCCGGCAGCAGTTCGAGCGACACACCCTGCACCACAGGGCGTCCGCCATAGTGTTTGGCGAGGCCGAGGGCCGTGACGACGGGGTCAGGCATGGGCGTAGGAGAACCCGCCATACATGTACTTGGTGGCTTCCGCGCCCAACGTGAGCACGGTGGCGCCGGCCGCGAGGCCGCGCGAACGCACCTCCGCGAGTGCGATCCAGATCGCGGCCGATCCGGTGTTGCCGATGCGGTCGGCATTGGTGAAGGCTCGGCTTGCATCGAGGCCGAAGTGCCGCGCCAGTTGCGCGCCGACGCGGCCACTGACCTGGTGCGGGATGATCGTGTCGTGCGATTCCAGCTCGAGGCCGAGGCCGCGCGCCGCGGTCGCGCCGGCATCGAACAAGGCGCTGCCCGACTGCAGGATCGCCGCGTAGTCGTGGGCGAACTCGCATTGCCCATGGCGCAACTGGATGCCCGGCGCGCGGCCGAGGCCGATCGATCCGAACCAGGCCGGGCCGATCTTGCAGCGTCCGGAGTCAGCGGGTCCGAGCACGATGGCGCCGGCACCGTCGCCCATCTGCATCAGGTTGACGAGCTGTTCGGAATCGGTCGCCGCCCGCCGCGGATCACAGAACAGCGAGCCGGTCTCCGAGCCCACCAGCACGACCGGCCGGGCCCGCGGGGTCGACAACAGTCCGAATGCGATCATCAGGGCATTGGCGAACCCGGTGCACGCCTGGCGCAGCTCGACGTGGGGACCGCGATAGCCGAGATGGTCGGCCGCCAGCGCGACGTTCGCCGGCAGTGGTTGCTGCGGCGTCGTGGTGTGGGCGATCAGGTAGCCGACGTCGTCGATGTGCAGGCCAGCGTCCTGCAGCGCGCTGCGGACCGCGGCGGCCACCAGTTCCGGGTTCGACTGCCCGGCGCGCGCGGTCTCTTCAGGGGCCTCGAAGCCACGGCAGAAATGGCGGGTGCGGATCGCCATCCGGCGCGCGATGGCCTGGCCTTCACGCTGTCGCGCGAGCCCGCAGCTTTCCGCCAGGCGGTTCGTCAGTTGTTCCGTGCTGACAGGGTCTCCGGGCAACGCGTAGCCGGTGCCGAGGACCGCGAGCCGCCCCGCCGACGACCAGGGATCCTGCGGAGAAGAAGGCGATTTCATGCGGGAAACAGTCCATTCGGCAGGTTGCGTACATCGGCGACCAACCGGGTGGGATCGACCGCCAACGCCTCGAAGGCATCACTGGCCAAGGCCAGGATGTTCGCGAGGCCATCGCGCGCCACCGCCGCGGCATCGCGAACGCGCGTGCGTTCGCCGACTGCCAGCACCAGCCGACGAGATGCTGTCACGTGCCGCGCCTCGTCGTCGCGAATGCGGGTCAGCACACCGCGAATCGCCGGAGTGCCGACCAGCCGGCCGTGTTTGCCCGTCAACCGGCTGAGGATGATGCAGACCGCCGAGTCCAGGGCGGCGATGCGCGCCAGGTGCAAGGTCGTACCGCCGGCGGCCAAGCGGATGTGGAACCGGCGTGCCCGGGTCAGCATCGACTCGAGTCGCGGTGCCGGCGGCAGGGCTGCGAGCAGCGCGCGGATCGACGCATCGTGTCCACGTTCCTCGCTGGCGATCGCCGCCAACACCGCCGTGGCGACCGGGTCGACGACGACCGCCGTCGACAATCCTTCGAACGCCAGCGCCGCGGCTTCCTCACCGCAGCCGAGCAACGGCAGCAGGTTGGCGAGCGGCTGGCCGATGGCCTCGGGAACGTCTGCATCGACGACACTGCCGGGGCGCGGCAGCTGTCGGTTCACCAACGTGAAGCAGTGGGCGATCGCGCGATGGTCATCGCCAACTGCAGGGACCGCGACGCCGTGGCACTGGTCGTCGGTACGCCCATGCGTGTGGTCGCCAACGGTGGCGCGAAGGAAGTGCGGATCGAGAGCCATGCGGATACGCCGTGCACCGGCGAGGGCCCGCATGCACGGAAACCGTCTGGCCGCGGCGGAGGCTCGCTTGCGCGAAGCGTGCGGCAGATCGTGCGTGCGGATCGGCTTCTACTGGCGATGCCGAGCTTCGACGCCAAAGGCGGCGGAAGTTTCTTGCTCGTGTGCGGCACCAACGCCGCGCTGCGGCGTATCCGTCGCCTTCGTGAAAGGCAGCGCCCCGCGAATCGGCAACCGCTTGGCCAAGTCCTTCCTCACGGCGCCCACCCCGAATCGACAGCTGCCGCCAGGTGGCGACCTCGCGCTACACGATCGGCGCTCGTCCGCCGCGGACCCAGGAGTTGTCGATCCGCACGCTCGCCCGTTCGGCATCCGCCTCTCGAGCCTTCACTTGCCCGACGCGACGAAGGCGTAGTCGATCGCCACCTGCGCGATGCCACCGACGAGCGGCAACGAGACCAGCAGCTCCTGCGCATCCTGCACGGCACGGATGCGGAACGACCCCGCAGGCAACCGCATCTGCAACGCTGCGCCGACCTGCACGAGCCCGCCGCCGAGGTCGTCGATGCGCGCGTCGCGCGCCGCGAGGAACGTCAACGTCGCCGCGCCAGCACCGCTGCAGCGCAGCGTGCGGCGCAGCACGGCGCGCGCATCCGCCGGCGCCCCCTCGGCGACCACTTCGCGCACGGCGTCCTCGATCGTCACGTCGCCGCACGTGTAGCGGAACGTCGGCCGCTGCTGCGCATCGAGGTCGTAGCCGAGCCAGCGCTGGCCCAGTTCACGCCGCGTCGCCGTCGGCCACGGCGCGTCGTCGCTGGCCAGCACCGCGAACGCCGGCCCGTTCGGCAGCGCCACGCGCTCCTTGCCGAGCGGGCGCGCCTCGCCATGGCCCTGCGACGTCCACACGCCCGACGCATCGACGAAGCGCCCCCACCAGACCTGGTTCATCGCCAACCGCTCGGCGTCGAACGTGGCGTTGACGCCGTGTGGCAGGCCGACGCTGATGCCGCGCTTGCCGGTGTTCTGCACACTGCGGCGCAGCAGCACCGCCTCGTCGGCGACCGGCAGTTCGATCGGCGGCCGGCGCATGCCGCCCGGCTTGCCGACGTTGCGGCCCTCGGCCAGGTAGTGCCAGATCGCGTCGATCTGCGTCGCGGCCTTGCCGTCGCCGAGCTCCGGCCGCACCGAGCCGCCGTCGGGGAAGAACTGCGGCATCAGCGTGTTCGGGTTGAAGCGGAACGGCGCGCGCAGGAAGTGCGCGAACCACTGCGGCTGCAGCCGCTGGCCCATCGTCGCGACGAGGTCGATCGCCCCCATCGTGCCGACCTGCTCGCCGGCGAAGGTGTGGCAGGCGATGCAGTTCATGCCCTTGTCAGAGACCAGCGTGCGGCCGAGGTCGGTGATCGCGCGGCGTTCCTTGTCGTCCTCAGGGAGCGGGGCGATCGCGAGCGGCGGCAGCGTGTCGGTGCGCGCCAGCAGTTCGGTGAGCCCACTGGCGAACGCCGCACCGAAGGCCGGCATGCGCGTGCGCAGGTACGGGCGTTCGCGCTGGCCATGCGCGATCGCGTCGTGCAGCCACGCGCGCTGCAGCTTGGCGCCGACGCCGGTCAAGCGCGGCGGCAGGCGGCTCTCCTGGCCGATGCCCGCGTCGTTGCTGGTGCACAGGTCGCTGCGCTGCTGGCTGACGCCGCCGACGTCGCCGCGGGCATGGCACGCGGTGCAGTTGCGCGCGGCGAGTTGTTGCCGGATGCGCTGTTCGTCGTCGAGCGGTGACGCGAGGGCCGCCAATGCCGCAGCGAGGTCGGAGCTCTGCGCTGTCGACAGCGCGTAGGACGGCCACGCGCCGACCGTTCCCGACAAGCAGCCGCGCGCGGCATCGAGATCGCGCAGGGCCTTCGGCGCGAGGCTCGCGGCCCGCCCCGGATCCGTCAGCGGGTGGCAATGCACGCAGCCGCGCTCCGCGAACAGCGTGCGGCCGAGTTGGACCCCGGCGTCGGCGGGCGGCAGGGCATCCGCCGCGAAGCTCACGAAGGGCACCATCTCGCGCAGGTAGTACGCGAGGTCGTGTGCCTCGCTCGCGTTGAGGCCGAGGTCCGGCATGCGCCCCGCAGGCCGCGCCACGTGCGGCGCCAGCAGGAACGCGCGCAACGCCGGCAAGGTGTACTTGTCGGCCAGCGGCGCCATCGGCACCGCGTCGGCGACGGCGCGCTCCGCCCCGGTTTCGTCGCGCGGCGCGTGGCACATCGCGCAGCCGATCGTGTGGAACAGCTGCCGGCCGCGCGCCGCCGCCGCGGGATCGACCGGCTCGACGGGAGCGTTTGCCGCTGGCGCTGCGAACGAGCGCACGTAGTCCGCGAGCGCCGCGGCGGCGGTGCCGCGCGCGTCGTCGTCGAGGTCGCGCAGCAGGTCCGGCATCGTCGTGCCGGGTTCGGTGCCGCCCGGATCGGCGACGAAGCGCCGCAGGTGGTCC
>CAMAUH010000138.1 GCA_945861365.1 Candidatus Kuenenia stuttgartensis | reverse complement strand
GCAGCGCACTCCGCGCACCACTTGGTCTCGCGGTAGAAGCTGTCCTGGGTCGTCGCGCTGCTCGTCGAGGTCGGGTGGATGTTCGTCACGCCCCTGTAGAGCAACGCGGTGGCCAAGTGGGCGCGTTCCTGGGTGCATCGGGCAGCGTGTCGGTGCCAGCGGCGTTGCGGGCCGCGCCGCGGCAACGGCGGCGGTGTCGGCCGTGCGAGCTTGGCGTCGCGTCGCCGCGACGCGGATCGGCCTGCAGGCTGGGCGTCGCAAGCAACCGCGCATGGCAACGACCGTGCGCGTTCGCCGTCGCGACAGTGCGACCGTCGGGCGGCCGCGACATGTTCCCGGCGGGGGAATGGTCGCGGCGCGGCGGGCGAAGCGGGGGCGGGGCTTGTCGGGGTTCGCGCCGACAGCTCCGATCGTCGACCGATGCGCAACGTGCCGACTCCCATGCGATGGGCTCTGTTCGCGGCCATCGCCGTGGCGGGCTACTGGCTGCTGCAAGCGCGCGAGGCTGACGTCGCCAGCACGCCGCGTCCGGATCCCCAGGTGGCTGCCGCTCCCGCCGCGGCGGCCGTGGCGCCGCCGGTCGATTCGCCGGCCGACGTCGTGTCGCGCAGCGCGGTGGCGGCGGCGGAAGGGCTCGAGGTGTTCGTCACGGATCCGGAGGGACGCCCGGTCGAAGGGGCGGTGATCCGCGTCACCGGCGAAGACGCCGCGATCCGATTCCCGAAGACCGGGGTCGATGGCGTCGCCCGCGCCGACCGGTTCCCGAGCGGGGAGGTGTACCTGTACGCCAGCGACGCAGGGCGCTCCGGGTTGGAGCGCTGGAACTGGGGCGCGCCGCTGCAGCGACAGGTCCGCCTGCGTCTGCAGCCTGATCGTGAGGTCGACGTGCTCGTACGCGATCCGCTCGGTGCCCCGCTCGTCGCGACGCGCGTCGAGCTGACCATGGCGAACGGCGACTTGCGTACGGACCGTGAATCGACCACCGACGAACACGGTCACGCTCGCATCGCGGTTCCCGGCAGCCACTGGTTGGCGGCGGCGACAGCGATTCGCGGAGTCGCTACGAGCGACGGCAAGGCCTACCGGTCCGAACCGACACCGTGGAATGCCAGCGGCACCACGTCGCTCGCGATCGTCGCCGAACGCGCGGTCGAACGCGGCGTGGTGCTGAAGATGTGGTTCACGGAACGGGACGGGCAGCCGGCATCGGTGCGCGGCACGGTCCGGTGGTCGCGCATCAACACGTCGCCGGGAGGCGTGGTCGTGTGGCCGGCCGGCGAGGCGCTGGCCGCCGGGGACAGTGTGCGCGCCACCGGGTTGCTCGATGCCGACCATCTGCGCGTGACGCTGAGCGAGCTCGGGCGGCTCGAAGTGACGGTCGACGTGCAGCTGCCCACGGGCCGCACGAGCCACGAGATCGTGTTGGCGCGCGGCGAGTCGGCGCCCGTGCTCGAGATCCCGCTCGTCGATGCCGGTGGCCAGCCGATCCGCGCGGGCGATTACACCGTGTTCGCGCGCTTCGACGCGTCCGCCGAGCACACCGGAGCCAAGCTGCAACCGGATGCGGCGGGCGTGCTGCGTCTGGTGTTGCCCGAAACCGGCGCAGGCAAGGTCGAAGTCGCGTTCGTGCGGCGTGACGACCATCTGCATTGGCCGGCCCGCGAGGCGCTGCCGCGTCCCTACTACACGTCCGTGGGGCCGCCGCTACCGCCGGATCCCGCGGTGGCGGTGTTGGCGTTTCCGGCGATCGCCGCCGGCAGCGTGCACCGCGTGCCGCCGGTCGCCGTGAACGTGCCCTCGCCGCGCCTGCGCGGCCGCGTCGTCGATACCGCCGGTCGACCGGTGGCTGGCGTGCGCATCGGCCTCACGTCGACGACGACGCCCGAACCAGCACCCTTCGCGCTCTTCGCGACGCGCACCGATGCTGCCGGCGAGTTCACGATCCACGCGACGCAGCTGCCGGACGAGCTGTTCGTGTTCGGCCGGCAGCCGCACGGCTTCTGCGCGCCGCTGCGGGTGCGTCCCGTCGACTCGCCCGTGCAGTTGACGCTGCAGCCGACCGGCGGGCTGGCGATGTCGGTGCAGGTTCCTGAGCCGGTGCGTGCCGCGGTGGACCGGCTGCGAGTCCGGCCGCAACTCGTCGCGTTGCTCGACGAACCGCTGCGGGACGGCTGGTGGGGGCCGTTCCGTCGTTCCCACGACTGGGGCGGCCGTGGCGAGTTGCGCGATCGTTGGCACGTGACGGCCTTCGTGCCGGAGACGGGTGAGTTCGAGTTGTCGGACCTGTTGCCCGGCACCTACGAGTTGCGCGGTTTCCTCGGCGACACGCAGGTACTGGCGCTGCGCGGGTGGCGGGTCGTCGCGGGGGAGACGACGCGTGCCCCGGGCCCCGGCGGCGTGCTCGACGGTGTGGAGGCGACCTGCGTGCGCGTGCGCGGGGCTGCAGGCGCACCGCTGGCCGGCGCCCAGGTGCGGTTCACGCTGGCCGAGTGGCAGGTGACGAATCCGGGCGGCCAGAACCAGGCGACGGATGCGAACGGCGAAGCCTGGTTCCTCGTGCCGCGCCATGCCGTTGCCGATGTCGAGGTGGTTGCCGCGGGACTCGCGCCGTGGCGGCAGAACGCGGTCCGCTTCCCGTTGGACGTGGTCGTCGGTGCCGGCACGTCGCTCGATGTCGCGCTGACCGGCCACCAGGTGCTCGCCGGCGACGTGCGTTGCCTCGTGGTCAGCTGTCGTGTGTTCGACGGGGTCCCCCCGGACAGTCCGCTGCAGAACCTCGCGGGCATGCAGATGCTGCACCATCCGCAGGCGACCGTCGACGGCAACGGGCGCTGCACGATCCCCAACCTGCCACCCGGCCGCTACCGCGTCTGGCTGGCTGCGCTGCCGCCGCTCGGGGATCGCTCCGGGCGGGGCACGACGTTCTTCGTGCTCGGCGACCACACGGTGCTCACCGATGGCCCGCGGCGGCTCGACATCACGCGGCAACTGACCGAAGCGGACCTGGCGACGTTGCGTGGGCCGTGACGATCGGCCGCGTGCCCGGGGTGCGATCGGTACAGCGCGAACGCCGCCTCGGGAGGGACCGGGGCGGCGTTCGCGGGGATCAGGGAGAGGTCGGGTCGCTTGCGGGTCTTGCGGGAACTGTCGTGGGAGGCGGGCGGGCGGGGAGTTCGGGGGAGGCGGGGGAGGGCGGGGTTCAGACGGCCTGGTAGCGGTGGCGCTGCGAGGCTTCGACGACGCGGGTCTGTTCGTCGCGGGCGAACAAGCGCACCTTGCCACCGCACTGCACGCAGAAGCTGTGGTTGACGCTGGCGAGGTAGCGGACCTGGGCAGCGCACTCCGCGCACCACTTGGTCTCGCGGTAGAAGCTGTCCTGGGTCGTCGCGCTGCTCGTCGAGGTCGGGTGGATGTTCGTCACGCCCCTGTAGAGCAACGCGGTGGCCAAGTGGGCGCGTTCCGGGGTGCATCGGGCAGCGTGCCGGTGCCAGCGGCGTCGTGGGCCGGGTCGCCGCAACGGCGGCGGTGTCGGCGGTGCGCGCCTGGCGTCGCGTCGCCGCGACGCGGATCGGCCCGCAGGCGGTGCGTCGCAAGCAACCGCGCATGGCAACGACCGTGCGCGTTCGCCGTCGCGACAGTGCGACCGTCGGGCGGCCGCGACGGTGCTTGGCTTCAGTCGACGATCTGCTCGAACCGCACCGCATCGACCTTCAATTCGCCCGCGACCGCGCGCAGCGTCAGCCACGTCGGCAAGCCGGCGCGCGGCGCGATCTCGCCGACCGCGGCGAACGTGCCGCGCGCGGTGGGCCCCGGCAGCGTCGCGTCGCCGTAGACCTCGACCTGCAGTGCTGGTGCCGCGGGCGGTTGTGCGACCAGCAGCCGCCAGCGGCCCGCGAACGGCAGGTCGGCGCGGAACACCGCGCGCGCGTCGACCGCGGGCGACGTGGCGAAGCCGCCGTCGTGCGCGCCAGCCGTCGCCGTCACGCGCTGCCAGCCGCTGCCGCGCAGTTCGGCCGCGGCATCGTCGACGACGACGATCGCCGGCGCGAACACCAGCAGCGCGTTGGCGACCTTGCGTTCGCCCGCGTGGTCGTAGCGCTTGTTGTCGCACGGGAAGTTGCAGACGCCGCGGCCGGCGACCCACAGCGTCGTGCTGCCGCCGCCGTCGAGATTCAGCGCGTCGGTGCAGCCGAGGGCCTGCAGCACCTTCGTGGTCTCCGCGAGCGTCATGCCGGTCGCTTGTGCGGTGCGGCCGTCGATCGCCAGCCACAGCACGCGGCCATCGGCGGTGAGACCGATCGCCGAACGCGGATGCCGCGGATCGCGTTTGGCGGCAGCGAGCACCACTTCGCCTTGGCGCAGCAGCAGCGGCCCGGCACCGAGCGCTTCGTGCACTTCGGGCCAATCGCCGGCCGGCCGCGCGGCCAGCTGCAGCCGTTGCTCCGCGTCGATGCCGACGCTGCCCTGCTGCGGGTCGGCGGGCACCACCAGCGCGCCGTCGAGGCGCAGCAGGCCGATCGACAACCCGGTGTTGCCGATGTCGAAGAAGCCGCCGTTGATCGCCGCGAGTGCGCCGTGTTCGCGGCCCATGACACTCGTCAGCAGGCGGCGGCCCGGTGCTTCGAGGTCGAAGCGCACGCGCGGTCCGGGGCGGATCTCGAGCACGCTCAGGCTCTGGGGCGCGCCGAACAACCGTTCGAACCAGCGTTGCCGCAGCGTGACGCCGACGCCGACTTCGTGCGAACGCCACGCGGATGCGTCGGCGATGAGCGCGCGTTCGTCCTGCGCGGGCATGGCGGCTGTGAGGCCGGCGAACAGGGACAGCGCGGCGATGCGGCGGCGGGCCGAGGGCATGTGGGCCAGCGTAGACCGCGCGGCCGATCGCGGGTCAAGGTGCGCGCATGGTCGACCCGATGCGCGACCATGCTGAAAGCGCTGATCGCGTTCGTCTGCCTGTTGGTGCTCGGCACCATCGGGCTCGTGGTGAACAAGGAAATGCACCGCGCGCCGCGGCCAGTGCCGAAAGCCGTCGACGAGGGCGAAGCCATCGTCACGATCTCGCATGGCGAGACGGTCGCGCTCGAACGCCACATCGCCAGCCAGGGCCTGACGCTGGTCGAGTTCTACGCCGACTTTTGACCCGCTTGTAAAGTCATCGCGCCTCAGTTGGAGGCGCTCGCCCGGGCTCGTCAGGACGTGAAGTTGCGCATCGTCGACGTCGGAGATTGGCATTCCCCGGCGGCGGAGCAGTTCGGCATCCGCAGCCTGCCGACGATCTGGCTCTACGAAGACGGCAAGTTGTTCAGCAAGGACCGCGCGGCGGTCGGCGCGCGGCTGCAGGCGCTGAAGTAGACGCGGCGGCGAACGGTCGCTGCGACGGGCGCATGGGCTGGATCCGGCCCGCGCGTGGCACGCAGCCTGCGTGATGCGCGCTGAGGGCGGATGCCCTCCATTCGCCGCGCGCTGGCCGTTCTCGCGGTGGGCGGATGCCTCGCGCAGTCGGGTTGCACGCTGGCGAAGCCGGTGGTCGGCGTCTTCACGGGGCCGGTGGTGTTGCTGGCGAGTGCCGCCGGCAGCGGCGGTTGGTGCGGCGGGGATGGGCGGGCCGTGTTGTGCGTGTTCGCGGTGCTGGCCGCGATCGGTGCGGGCGGTGGGCTCTGCACCGGCATCGTCAGCGACATCCAGGTGCTGACCGGTGCGGCCGAGGAGCCGTGCCAGAACTGGTGGGATCCGTTCCGCACCAACACGATGGCCAGGCGCTGAGGCTCAGCCGTCGGCGAGCACGCTGAGCGTGTAGGCGACCACCGCGGCACCGAGCGCGAGCTCGCGTTCGTTGACCATCGCCAGCGTGTCGATCGCGGTGTGGTGGTGGTCGAAGTAGCGCTGGCTGTTCACCAGCAGCCCGAAGCACGCCACGCCGGCGTTGTGCAGCGGGCCGATGTCGGCGCCGCAGCCGCCGGCACCGGTCAGGAACGTGCCGGCGTTGGCGTCCTGCAGCGGCAGCAGCTTCTGCTGCATCGCCGCCGCCGCCTCGTCGCGCAGCGACGTGGTCAGGCCGAGCGGCGCGAAGCCGCCGCTGTCGCTCTCCAGCGCGGCGACGTGCTTGCCCAGTTCGTCGCGGTGTGTGTCGGCGTAGGCGCGCGCGCCGCGCAGGCCGTTCTCCTCGTTGGCGAACAGCACGACGCGGATCGTGCAGCGCGGTCGGATGCCGCAGGCCTGCAGCAGGCGCACCGCTTCGAGCGCGTGGATGCAGCCGGCACCGTCGTCGTGCGCGCCGTCGCCGAGGTCCCACGCATCGAGATGGCCGCCGACCACGACGATGCGCTCGGGAGTGACGCTGCCGGCGAGCTCGCCGACCGCGTTGGCGCCCGCCACGTCGGGGCCCTGCGTGCAGCCGAGCACGAGCTTCATGCGCACCGGGCCCCGCTGCAGTGCCTTGGCGAGCTGCTCCGCATCGGCGGTCGCGATCGCCGCGGCGGGCACCTTCGCCACCGCGTCGTCGTAGTGCATCGCGCCGGTGTGCGGGTTGCCGTCGATCGCGGTCGTGACCGAACGCACCAGCGCCGCCAGAGCGCCGACCTTGCCGGCTTCGATCGCGCCGTTGCTGCGCTGCGGCACCGCTTCGCCGTAGGCCTGGCCGACCGAGCGCAGCGCGCGCGGCATCGGCCGGTTGAAGAACACGATCTTGCCGCGCGCCTTCTCCCCGAGTTCGCGCAGCTGTTCGAACGAACGCACCTCGACGACCTCGGCTTCGAGTCCGCCGTCGGGCGTGCCGATGCTGCCGCCGAGCGCGGTGATGCGCAGTGGCTGTGCTGTTTGGCCCAGCAGTTCGGCGCGTTCTTCGCCGCGCACCCACTGCGGCACGAGGCACGGCTCGGCGCGCACGTTGACGAGGCCCATCGCGCGCATCGTTGCCAGGCTCCACTGCACCGCGGCATCGCTGCCCGGCGAGCCGGAGAGGCGCTTCGGTGCAGCTTGCAGCAGCCCGCCCAGCAGCGTGATCGCCTGGTTGTCGGCGAGCGCGCGTTCGACCAGCTGCTTGCAGCGTGCGGCGGCCAGCGGGTCGGCCGCCGTGGGCGGCGGTGGGGTGCTGCAGGCGGCGGCGAGGGCGATCAGGAAGAAGCGGCAATCGAGGCGGAGCACGGGCGCAGCGTCGGGCTGGGCCCAGCACCTGTCCAGCAGCCGTCGACGCGGGGCGGATCTGGCTCGACCGCGAGGCCGCCCCGCCGTTGCGAGCAACGCTTGTGCGGGCCTCAGTGCTTATGCGGGCCTGAGTTGACTGGGGGGAGCTCTTGCTCCAGCTTGAGCCGATGCAAGGGTCCTCGTCGGCTGCCAGCTTCGATCGCGCATCTGCCCGCGGTGTCCCCCGACGCCTCGGTTCTTCGCAGGTGGTCGCGCTGGCTGCGCTGCTGTCGCTCGGGGCGTGCACACCCGAGGCCTACCGCGGCACGCCGCCGCCGTTCTTCCTCGAGCCGTTGCCGATGGAGCCGCGCCTCGGCACCGACGGCGAACTCGACCGCAGCCGGCTCGATCTCGCCGGCGTGGTCGATCCGGCCGCCGTGTCGCCCGGCGCGATCACGGTCGACGTCGAGCAGACGCTGCGCGTCAGCGTCGCCACGCACCCGCGCGTGCGCGGCATGCTCGAGACGGTCGTGCAGGCGCGCGCCGACCACATCACCGCCAGCCTGCTGCCGAATCCGTCGATCGGGGCCAGCTACACGTTGGCGCCGTTCCCGGGCCGGCGCTTCAACGCGACTTCGCGCCAGGGTGGTCCGCCGCAGCTCGACCTCGGCCTCGGGCTGTTGCTCGATGCGCTGCTGTTCGGCAAGCGCGACGCGGCGATCCGCGCGGCGGAACTCGAGGTCGACGTCGTGCTGGCGGAGTACGCCGACGTCGGGCGTCGGCTGATGGTCGGCGCGATCGACAGCTACTACGCGACGGTGCAGGCCAGACGTTTGCTGGCCCTCGATCGGCAGGAACACGAACAGCTGCAGCGGCTGGCCGGCATCCTGGAGCGCCAGGTCGAACTCGGCGGCGCGACCCGCATCGAACTCGACCGCACCCGCACCGCGGTGGCGTTGGCGAAGCGCCGCCAAGCGCAGTCGGAGGCCGATCTCGACAACGCGCTGACGACGTTCCGCACCTACCTCGCCGGCGTCGATGGCGGCAACCGCGCCGAGCCGGCCGACGACCTGCAGCCGACGCCGAGCATGGAGCCGCCGGCCTTGGCGCAGGCGCTCGAACTCGCCGAGCGCCATCGGCCCGATCTCGCTGCGGCCCGGCGCGAACTGGCGCGAGCGCGCGCCGCCGTGGTGCGCGAACAGGCGAACGCGTGGCCGTGGATGCGGCTGTCGCCCGGCTTCACGCGCCAGTACCAGAGCAAGGCGATCGGCTTCCCGGACGTGAACTCGTGGGGGCTGGGGTTCGAGGCCTCGGTGCCGCTGTTCGATCGCAACCAGGGCAACATCGCGTTCGCCGAGTCGGTGGCGCGTTCGGCCGAGCTGTCGCTGCAGACCCTGCGCATCGAGGTCCACGCCGAGATCGAACGCGGCCTCCGCGACCACCTCGCGGCGCGTACCTCGGTCGCGATCGTCGACCAGAACGCCGTCTCCGCGGCCGAACGGGCGCGCCAGGGCGTCGAGGAAGCGCACGCGCTCGGTGGCCGCACGCTGCTCGAAGTGCTCGATGCGCGCGCCGCCTGCCGTGAGATCTACCGCGAGCAGACCCGCGCCCACGCCGAGCTGCAGCGCACGAAACATCGCCTCGCCGCCCTGCTCGGCACCGAGTTGCCACGCTGAACGACTTCGTCCGGCGCGCTGCCCGGCCGCTGCCCTACGGCTGACCGTGGAATCGACCGCTGCGGGGTTCGCGGGTCGCCGCGCTGCGGTTACCCTGCCGCTCCGGAGAACTCCATGGTCGACCACAACCCCTACGCCGCTTCGTCCGTCCAGCCCGCCGCGTTCGCCACTGCCAGCGAACGCGCGACCTTCCTGAAGAAGGTCTACGGCATCCTGTTCCTCGGCATCCTCGGCTTCGCCGCCACGCTGTGGGCGGCCGCCAACGTGCCCGCCGTCAACGACGTCGCGATGGGCCTCGCCCGCGCCATCTACGGCACGCGCTACGGCTGGGCGCTCTACATGGGCCTGTTCTTCGCCGGCTCGTGGGCGGTGAACGCGCTGGCCGAGAAGCGGCCGATCAACGCGATCGCGTTCGCTGCGTGGGTGGTGCTGCTCGGCCTGCTGGTCGCGCCATTGGTGCTGATCCTGTCGAAGGCGCACGGCCCCGACATCATCCAGGACGCCAGCACGACGACGGCGGCGGTGTTCGGCGGCCTGACGCTCTACGTGCTGTGGAGCGGCAAGGACTTCTCGTTCCTGCGCGGCGTGCTGTCGCTGGCGTCGATC
>CAMAUH010000137.1 GCA_945861365.1 Candidatus Kuenenia stuttgartensis | reverse complement strand
CCTGGCCGCCGGCTACATCCTCTACTACACCAGCGAGATCCTGCACCGCCTGCCGACCAACATGGCGATGACGGGCGCGATCCTGTTGTTCACCGAGGTCGTGCTGCTGTTCAAGCACATCCTCATCTTGCTGTCGCGCAGCCGCGACTGAACGGCTGCGGCGCTGGCCAGCCTCAGCGCGGCGGCCAACGCTGCGGCGGTGCAGCCTGGTCGCGGCAACCTGCCTTGCCGCGATGGCCGCGCGCCGATCAGCGACCGAGCGGGTCGATGCCGACCGCGACGCACAGCAGCTGCACACGATCCGCGGCCCGGCCCGGCAGCGAGCCGACGACGAACACCTGCTTCTCCGCGACCGTCGCGGTGCCCGTCAGATGGTGTTCGACCAGCATCGGCACCTCGATCTGGCCATAGGGTGTCTGCACCACCGGGGTCGGCCACACCGGCTCGGCGACGTGCCACTCGAAGGCCACCTGCAGCCGGTCGGCAGAGCGATGCGGCGTGAACTCGTAGCGATGGCCGTAGGTGAACACGTCGATCTGCGGGTCGCCGATCAGGCCGGTGTTGCCCATCGTCTTCAGGTCGACGGCCTGCACGAACGCCCGCCGACCCTCGGCCGTGACCGTGGCGGTCGAGTTCATGCGCACGACGACTTCCGAGGTCTCGGTGACCAGTTCGCACTGCCCGTCGCGCATCGCGTCGTCGAGCAGCGCGGCCGGCACGACCACGCCGAGCGACCCGCTGGGAGCGGCCGGCTCGTGAGCTGAGCGTTGGATCGCGAACGTGCTCGCCGGGCTGAAGGTCTCGGTCGTGGGCAGCGGCGGGGTGCGCAGCGCCGAGGCCGGCAGCCAGTGGCGGGCGCGTTCTCGCGACATCTCGACGACGATCGCCTTGCACTGCACCGAGTCGCCGGCGCCAGGCAGGGCGGCCGGCCTGGCATCGGGCACCACGGTGGGGGCTTCGAGGGCGGCGGGCGCCACGCGCCCCCGGTAGAGAACGGGGAAGGTGCCGCTCAGCGGCAGCGGGGCGGGCGGAACGCTGCTGTGGCACGCCGTGAGAGCGGCGACGGCGACAGCGAGGACGACGGGACGCATGCGGACTCCTGGGGAGAGGGCGCCGCATGGTAGCGAGGCCCCGCAGGGCCCAGGGAGCCCCTGTGCGCTACTTGCCGCCGTCGCGCTGCACGAACTCGATGCGGTTGCCACCGTCCGCGCGCAGCACCTTGTCCTTCTCCATGCGCGCGATCAGCACGTCGCGCAGCAGCACGCCGTGGTCCTTGACGTCCTTGCCGTCCGCGAATGCCGACAGCCCGTCGCCGCCGCGCGCCAGGAACGAACTCGTCGCCACGCGGTAGCTGCGCGCATCGTCGAGCGGGGCACCGCCGACCGTCACCTCCAGCAGCACGCGTTCGCCGTCCTGTTCCGTGTAGCGGTAGCTGCCGCCGCCGATCTCGAGCGGCCGCCGGCCCTTGCCGAGCGAGCCACGCAGGATCGCGCGCAGCTGTGCTCCGGTCAGCGACAGCGACACCAGCGTGTTGTCGAACGGCAGCAGCTCGTACAGCTGGCGGCGCGTCAGCGGCCCCGGAGCGAGCCGCGTGCGCAGGCCGCCCTTGTTGCTGAAGCCGAGTTCGGCGCCAGCGGCCTCGCGGAACACGTCGGCGACCAGGTTGCCGACCGGCGAGCTGCGCGCACCGCGCTCTTCGTACGCGGGCGACTCCAGCGTGCCGATCGGCACGTCCCACTTGGCGGCGAGCTCGCGCGTCTGCTCGGCGATCCACGCCGCGGTCTCGGCGTCGTCGGGATGCTGCTTGGGGTCGAGTTCGACCAGCTTGCCGCTGAGCAGCTGCAGCCGCTTGCCCGCCGCATCGGCGTGCGCCTCGACGCGCGAGATCTCGCTGGCCTTGCCGTGCGTCTGCACGATCCACGTGCTGCCCTGCCGCACCGGCTCCTGGATGCCGGTGTGCGAATGGCCGCCGAGGATCAGCGGCACCTGCGGGAACGCCTTCGCCAGCTCGATGTCGGTCTCGAGGCCGCAGTGCGTCAGCAGCACGACGACGTCGCCGGCCTGCTGGGCCATTGGCAACGCGGTGCGCACCGCTTCGATCTCGTCGCCGAACGCGGCGTCGCCCCACGGTCCGGTCGACACCGCCTTGGTGTCGCGCGTGATCAGGCCGAGGACCACCAGCTTGAGGCCGTGCAGGTCGACGACCGCGAACGGCTGCGCGACCGGATGCTGCGTGCGCTCCTTGGCGCCGGCGACGGTCAGGTTGGCCGCGAGCACCGGGATCGGCGGCTGCTGCCCGCGCAGCATCGCGACCAGGTCGGCGACGTTCTGCGGGCCGAAGTCGAACTCGTGGTTGCCGAGCACCATCGCATCGGGACGCAGCCGCGCCAGGAACTGCACGGCGAGGCGGCCCTTCGTCTCGTTGCCTTCGAGCGTGCCCTGGTACCAGTCGCCGGCATCGGTGGCGACGACGCGCGCGCCGGTCTTCGCGGCGGCTTCGCGCTCGGTGCGCAGGTAGCCGGCCATCGCCGCGGCCCCGCCGATGCGCGGGGCGTTGTCGGCCGGCTGGCCGGGGCGCAGCTTCCACACCGCCTGCTGCGGGCGGAACTGGCCGTGGAAGTCGTTCCAATGCAGGAACACGACGTTGGCAGTGGGCTGCGCGTTCGGTGTGCCGGCGGCAGCGCCGGCCGGCGATTGCGCGAGCAGTGCGAGCGGGAACGCGGACACGAACGCGATGGCGGCGAAGCGGAGCATCGGCGCAAGGATGCCCGGCGGTGGCCGCCGTGCGAACCGGCGGGGTCACGTTCTCTCGGCGGGCGGTCAGTTGAAGCGCAGCACCGGGCCGTACTCGTCGGCGGCCATCTTGCCGCTGTCGATGTCGAAGCCGGTGGCGCCGAACTTCCACAGCGTGCGGGCGCGGCGCGGTGCCGGCGGCGGTGGCAGCTGGCCCAGCGTGATCTCGATGCCGTCCGACACCGTGGCCTTTAAAGGGGAGCTGACGCCGAGATCGAACAGCAGCCACTGGCTGTACAGGTTGGCCCCGCCGAGCGCGGCCGAGGCCGGCAGCGCGACCTGGTGCACCGCGCGGCCGAACAGCGCCGAGCTGTTGCCGATCGGATTCACGGTGGTCAGCACCGCGTCGTTGCGCAGGAAGCAGCCGTTGGGCGTGCCGAGCACCGGGCCGAGGTCGAGTGGCGTCGGCAGCGCCGCGAAGCCGAGGATGTGCATCGACAGATCCTGCAGCGTGCCGGGTGTGGCGGGCCGGACGGCGCCTTCCATCTGCAGCGTCAGCATCGCGCCGGGCACCGTCGTCTCCGGCAGCGGGTAGTGGAACGGGCGGTAGCCGTTGCTGCCGGTGCAGCCCTGCCCCAGCGAGCGGAACGTGCCGTTGCCGCGCGCGGTGGTGAACGCATCGCAGCGCCAGCTGGCCGAACCGCCCGCCGGCGTCCACAGGAAGTCGATGGCCAGCGGCCCGCCGTTCCAGGTGTAGGGCGTCGTGAAGTTCACGACCACGCTCCACGGCGGCAGCGACGTGCCCGGTGCGGCGGCCGCCGGCACGGCGAACGACGACCCGGTGGCGTTCAAGACGATGGTCGGGTTGCCGTTCCACAGCCGTGCGAAGCGCACGTCCTGCACGCCATCGGGCACCGCGATCGCGCTGCCCATGCGCACCTGCAGGCTGCCGTTGAAGGCGCCGTACGCGGTGCTCGGGTAGGCGGTGTCGCGGCGGAACGCGACGCGGAAGACGCTGGTGCCGACCGGGAACGGCACGGCCGCGGGATCCAGGACCACCATGCAGCGGGTCGCGCCGTTCGGCTGGCCGGCCAGGGCGCTGAACGGGGCGTTCATCACCGCGTTGCCGGGCACCGAGGCCTGGCCTGCCGGGAACACGAACTGCGCCGGCGCCGACGCGGCGATCGCGGCGAGCGCCACGCACGCGGTGGACTTGCGAGCGAGGTTCATTGGATGGTCACCGTGAGGTCGTCGTACCAGAACTGGTTGCCGGGTTGGCCGAAGCAGCCGAGGTCGATGCGGGTGTAGGAAGGATTGGCGGGCACGGTGTAGGTCAGCGAGAACTGCTGCCAGGTGCCGTTGCTGGGCAGCGGTCCGGAGAACACGTTCGGCGCGGCGACGACGAAGAAGTTGGGGCCGTTGCCGACGATGACCTGCTGGTTCGCGCTGCCGCCGCCGGTGCCGCGCGCCCAGCCCGACACCTGCACGACGTCGCCGGCGCGCAGCCAGGTCAGGATCTTGTAGACGTTGCCGGACGAGCCGAGCAGCGTGCCCTGCAGCGAGCGGGAGCCGCCGGCCGCACCGGGCCGCACGATCGCGCCATCCGCAGCGCCGGCGATGCGGAAGCTGCGCCAGCAATCGGGCGCGGCGGCGTAGGTCGGCGCCGTGCCCTGGTCGCGGTAGAGCCCTTCGAAGCCGAGGTTGCCGAGGTTGTCCTCGTCCCACCAGCTGCCGATCGCGACGCGGAAGTCGTTCAGCCGCGTGGTCGCCGGCGCGCCACTGGCGACGAACTGCAGGTTCACCGGCGCCGTGCCGCTGGTCGTCAGCATCGGCACCTGCGCGCGCTGCCAGGCGTTCAGCAGCGACGGGTTGAGGGTGCGCGACAGCGACGTCGCGCCCTGGCTCGTCACGCACGCCAGCGTGCCGCTGCCCGGCGCCTGCGTGACCATCGCCGTGCCGACCAGCGTGACGAACGTCTGCGGCGGCAGCGTCAGGCTCTTCGTCAGCGAGGCCGGCGCCGCGGGGTTGGTGAACGCGTACGACGTACCGCTGGGCGTGCCCGGCGCCGTCGTGCCGCTGCCGCCGCTGGTCGCCCAGTACGGCGGCACGCCGCCCGGCAGCAGCGGCGATTCGAAGTCGAGGTTCTGCAGGTCGGTCGCCTGCGTCGGGCTGGCCTGCTGCACCACCAGCGTGCCGCCGCCGGGGTTGTCCTGGATCAGGTTGCCGACGCCGTAGACGTTCTGCGTCGTGATGCTGGCGCCGGGCGAGGTCACGCGCAGTCGCAACGGGCCGGTGCGCGCGGTCTGGATCGTGCAGCTGGCGTTCTGGTTGGCCTCGATGAGGCCGATCGTGCCCGGGTTGATGCCGGTCTCGCCGAGGCGGGCGTTGGTGATCGTCAGCTGCGCGTTCTGGTACAGCCGCACCGTGTTGGCGAACACCGCCATGTCGAAGCTGCCGGTGCCGTTCAGGTGCATCTGGCCGTTGGTCAGTTGCAGCTCGGCGAGGTGGCTCGGGCCGTTGACGGTCAGGTTGGTCGCGGTGCCGCGCGCGTAGAGGCCCCAGGCGCGCAGGCGGTTCCAGTCGTTGGGGCCGGGCCCGGACTGGAACACGACGTTGCCCAGGCGCACCGAGCAGCCCGGCGGCATCGCGTGGAAGCCAGGCCGCGTCGTCGACGGCAGGCCCGGCAGCTCGGTGTAGTAGCTGCTCCACGGGCCGCCGAGCACCGGGGCGCCGACCAGGTCGATGCCGCGGAAGTTGCAGATCACGTCCTCGAAGTTGCGCAGCGTCAGCGTCTGCAGCGGGCCCGCGGTGCTGGCGTTGACGGCGAAGAACTGCCACGACGCGGAGCGGTGGTTCTGCAGCTCGAGGCGGCAAGGGCTCGCCGGGATCGGGTTGGTGACGCCGGTGTGCACCGTCGGATCGCCGTAGACCAGCGAACTCGGCGTGCGGGCGTTCAGGTCGATCGTCGCACTGCCGGCGGTCGGCGCCGCGGCGTCGTAGTAGAGGCCGACGTTCATGGTGCCGTCGACCAGCGTCGCGTCGCCCATGCCGCTCAGGTGGATCGCGTCGGCGCGGTCGCCCTCGAACATGCCCTTGGCCACCACGCTGCCGCCCTTCCACGCCCCGTTGCCGAACCAACCGTTGCGGCCATCGCTGATGATCGTGACCAGCCCCTGCAAGACGGTGTGGCGCGCGAGCCAGGTGCCGCGCAGGTGCAGCAGCCGGGTCTGCGCCAGGTTGTTGCCGACGTAGGCGCTGCCGATGCTGGCGCGCTCGGTGTGCAGCAGGCCGCCCTCCATGCGGAACTCGAACTGGTTCTGGAACGTGTTCGGCAGCAGCACGTCGGAGTCGAGCAGCGTCAACCGACCGCCTTCCTGGACCACCACCGCCTTGTGCGAGCCGTCGGTCGGATCCGTCACTGCGGCCGTGACCTGCAGGCTGCTGCGCACGAGCCGCAGCTCGCCGCCGGCGGCGATGAACAGTGGCGCGTTCAGCGTCAGGTTCTGGTCGGTGTAGGTCACCGGCGTCGAGATGACGTGCGTGGCGCCGTTCGGCGGGATCGGCACCAGCGGTCGCTGCCGCGGTTCGAAGTCGAGTTCGCCGGGCGCCTGGGCGGCGCACACGGCGGTCAACAGCAGGAACGCGCACTGCCGCCGGATGGGCGGCCATGGGAGATTGGGCATGGGACCTCGAACGAGCGATCCGACGGCGTGGTGTGTCGACCGCGTCACGCACCGCCTGGTGGGTCGGATGCGCAAGGAAGCCACCATGGTAACGGCTGGTCCGGCGCCTGGGCAGCCCTGCGGAAGCTCCGTTGTCGCCGGCGGGACCGGATCCAACCCGTGTGGGGGATCGGGGCAGTCCGACGACCTGCGCCGTTCGTTCGCGCGAAGCAGACGCGGGCCCCGAATCCGGTCTCGTCGGCTGCGCGCCACGGTCCCGGCCCGGTGCCGCGCCCGTGGCGGTGCGGCGTAGGCCGCGCCCCCGCACGGTCACCAACCGGCTACGGACTGTCTTCGTTCGGTGACAGAACCGGCCAGAACGCCTTCGCGCGCGCGGTGGTCCGCCGGTTGTATTGCGGCCCGCATGGTCCGCTCGCTCGCGTCCTGTCCGCTCGCTGCCCTGGTCCCGCTGCTGTGTGCCGCGTCGCTCGCCGCACAGTCCTCGAATTCGCCGCCCCCTTTGCCCGGCGCCAAGGCCGAGCCCGCCGCCGAACCGAAGCCGTGGCGGCTGCAGGATCGGGTGGGCGGTCCGAGCTGGCTGAAGGTGTCGGGCGAGCAGCGTTCCCGCTACGAAACCCTCGACCACGAGTACCGGTTTCGCACCCCGCGCGCAGGTGCGACGCCGCCGGTGCAGGGCTACAGCGACACCGCCGATGTGTTGGCGCTGCGCACGTCGCTGCTGCTCGAGGCCAAGGGCGAGACGCTCGGCGGCGCGGTCGAGTTCCTTGACTCGCGCCAGTACGGCACCGGCGAGAACGGGTTCATCGACTCCACGATGGTGAACACGTTCGACCTGCTGCAGGCCTACGCGGACCTGCAACTCGGCAAGCTCGGGGGCGGCAAGCACCGGCTGCGCGTCGGCCGCGAGGCGGTCGATCTCGGCAGCCGCCGCTTCATGGCGCGCAACGCGTTCCGCAACACCATCAACTCCTTCAACGCGATCGACTGGCAGTGGACGGGTGAGGGCCAGTCGGTGCGCGCGTTCTGGTCGATGCCGACGGAGCGTCGGCCGGCTGCGCAGGATGCCCTCGCCGACAACGACTGGGACGCGGACGACCAGAGCCTCGACACGCAGTTCTGGGGGCTGTTCCACGACCGCAAGCTCGACGACCGCACGACGGCCGAGGTGTTCCTGCTCGGCCTCGACGAGCACGGCACGGCCACGCGCCAGCGCAGCCTGTTCACGCCGGGCGTTCGCGTGTTCCGCACCCGCAAGCCTGGCAACTTCCACTACGAGGCCGAGGCGGCCGGCCAGCTCGGCCATTCGAAGGCGAACACCAGCGCCAGCTCGCCGCTGCTCGACCACCGCGCCGCCTTCGTGATGGGGGCGCTGGCTTACACGGCCGACGTGGCCTGGCAGCCCGGTCTGCAGCTGTCGTGGACGTATGCGAGCGGTGACCAGGATCCCAACGACGGCGACAACGAGCGCTTCGACACGCTGTTCGGCGCGCGGCGCTTCGAGTACGGGCCGACCGGCATCTGGGGTGCGGTGGCGCGCGCGAACCTGAACTCGCCCGAGGTGCGGCTCCTGCTGCAGCCGAGCAAGGTGGTCGACGTGCTCTTCGCCGTGCGGCCGGTGTGGCTCGCCGAGGAGCGGGACGCCTGGACGTCGGCCAACCTGCGCGACAGCAGCGGCCGTTCCGGCAAGCACGTCGGCACGCAGTACGAGGTGCGGCTGCGCTGGGACCTGCTGCCGAAGAGCTTCCAGCTGGAAACCGGTGCCGTCTACCTGGCCGAGGGCGACTTCCAGGATCGGGCGTCGTCCGGCCAGGGGCAGAGCAGCAGCTACGCGTACGTGCAGTGCACGTGGTTCTTCTGATCGGCCCGCCTGCGTCTACAGTGCGCGGCCCGCGATGAACGACCGAGCCGCCGCCCGCCTGCTGCACGCCGATCCCGCCGCCGCCGACTTCGCGGCGGTGATCGCCGACGCCGCGGCCGTGCTGCGCAGTGGTCGCCTCGTCGCGTTCCCTACCGAGACCGTCTACGGCCTCGGCGCCGATGCGCTGGATGCCGCCGCCGTCCAGCGCATCTACGCGGCGAAGGGGCGGCCGTCGTTCAATCCGCTGATCGTGCATCTCGCCGACGCGAGCTGGTTGCCGCGCGTCGTCGCGCACGTGACGCCGCTGGCGCGCACGCTGGCCGCGGCGTTCTGGCCGGGGCCGCTGACGATCCTGCTGCCGCGCGGTGCTTCGGTGCCCGATGGCGTCACCGCTGGCCTCGCGAACGTCGGTGTGCGCGTGCCGGCGCATCCGGTCGCGCTGGCGCTGCTGGTCGCCGCCGATCGGCCGATCGCGGCGCCGAGTGCCAACGCCTACACGCGCGTGTCGCCGACCACGGCCGAGCACGTACTGGCGCAGCTCGGCGATCGCATCGACGTGGTGCTGGACGGTGGGCCGACGCAGGTCGGCATCGAGTCGACCGTCGTCGACGCGACCGGCGAACGACCGCTGCTGCTGCGGCTCGGCGGCGTGTCGGTCGATGCGATCGAGCGCGTCGCCGGGCCGGTGCTGCGCCCTGCATCGGTGGCGAGTGGCGCTACGCCGCGGCCCGCCCCGGGCATGGTCGAACGCCACTACGCGCCGCGCGCGCGGCTGGTGCCGTTCGCAGCGAGCGAACGCGCCGCGGTGTGGCAGCGCATCGGCGAACTGACGGCGGCCGGCGAGCGCGTGGGCTTGTTGGCGTTCGACGTCGACGGCGCCATGGCCGGCTGTGTGCAACAGCTGCCGCGCGACGCCGCGGGTTGTGCGCGCGAGTTGTACGCGGCGTTGCACGAACTGGACGCCGCGCACTGCACCGTGGCGTTCGTCGAACGCATGCCGGCGACGGCCGAGTTCGAAGCGGTGGCGGATCGCCTGGCGCGCGCCGGCGTGCCGCTGCGATGACGGCGGCGGTGGACAGCCGGTCGTCGCGCGACCAGCGCGGCGCCGGAGCTGCAGCAGATCCACGAGCGCTGGGTCGCGCATCCCGACAGTTTCGATAACCAGTTGCTGGCCTTGCG
>CAMAUH010000136.1 GCA_945861365.1 Candidatus Kuenenia stuttgartensis | reverse complement strand
CGCACGCCCGTCGCGGCTTCGCGCTGCTGGTTCTGCAGCTTGCGCTCGCGGGTCAGTTCCCGCAGCGCCTCGGTGTGCGCCGGCGAATCGGCGAGCGGAACGGGGACCGTTGCGCAAGCCGTGAGGACGAGGATTGCCGGGACGATTGTGCGCATGGGGTGCTGGCTCGAGGGCAGTGCCGCAGCATACGGAGGCAGCACAGCGGAAGAACCGAGCACCCGCGGCCCACCGGACCTTCACACGGGCTTTGGCAACGCCTCGCCCGACCGGCCACACTGACGCGATGCGTTGCCTCGCCCTGCTTTTCGTGTCGGCCCTCGCCGCCCCCTTGCTCGCGCAGACGCCGCGCCTGCACACCGACCGGCCAAACGGCGCGCAGCTGCTGAAGCTGCCGAAGGAAGAGGACGCGTTCGGCTTCGTCGTCTTCGGCGACCGCACCGGCGGCACGCCGGAGGGCATCGAGGTGCTGAAGCAGGCGGTCACCGACACCAACCTGCTCGACCCGGACCTCGTGCTGACCGTCGGCGACCTCGTGCAGGGCTACAACGGCCAAGTCGAGTGGATGGCGCAGGCGGCCGAGTTCAAGGCCGCGATGGGCAAGCTGCGCATGCCATGGTTCCCGGTCGCCGGCAACCACGACATCTACTGGCGTGGCCCGGGCAAGCCGGTCGGCGAGCACGAGGCGAACTTCGAGGCGACGTTCGGGCCGCTGTGGTACGCGGTGCAGCACAAGCAGTGCTGGTTCGTCGTGCTGCACAGCGACGAGGGCGATCCGAAGACCGGCGAGAAGAACTTCAACAAGCCCGAGTGCCAGCGCATCAGCGAGGCGCAGTTCGCGTGGCTGCAGCAGACGCTGGTCGCCGCGAAGGGCGCGCGGCACGTGTTCGTGTTCCTGCACCACCCGCGCTGGCTGTCGCAGTACGGCGACGACTGGCAGCGCGTGCACGGCGCGCTGGCGCAGGCCGGCAACGTGCGCGCGGTGTTCGCGGGCCACATCCACCGCATGCGCCACGACGGCGTGCGCGACGGCATCGAGTACTACACGGTCGCGTCGGTCGGCGCGCACCTCGAGATGGAGGCGCCGCGCGCCGGCTACCTGCACGAGTTCCACGTCGTCACCGTGCGGCCGCAGGGCATCACCGTCGCGGCGGTGCCGGTCGGCGCGGTGCTCGATGCGAAGCAGATCACCGGCGAGCTGAGCGCCGACGTCGACCTCGTGCACAACCGGCTGCGCATCGAGCTCGCCGACTGCAAGGCGGCGGGCGGCAACGACGCGGTCGGCCTCGACGGCAACGTCGACGCAGTGGTCACGCTGCGCGCGCACAACCCGGGCCAGCGGCCGCTCGAACTGGAACTGATCCCGACCGGCGACGCCTACACGTTCGCGCCCGACCACCAGCACCTGGTCATCGCCGGCGGCCAGACGGCGACCACGACGTTCGTGGTGCAGCGCACCACGTGGGCGGGCGCCCCGTTCGCGCTGGCGAACCTGCAGGTGCGCGTCGACTACCTCGCCGCCGCGGCGCGCATCGCGCTGCCGGCGCGCACGATCGAGTTCCCGCTGCCGCCGCCGCGGCAACTGGGCCTGCAGCGCCTGCCGCACCAGGGCGCGCTGGTGCTGGACGGCAAGGCCGCTTGCGCGACGGTCACCGATGCGGAACTGCAGCTGCCGGACGGCCCGTTCACGGTCGAAGCGTGGGTGCGCGCCGAGGACGTGCGCGGTCGCCGCGGCATCGTCAGCAAAGCGCAGGACAGCGACTTCGGCCTGCTCGCCCGGGACGGCGTGCTCGAGTTCGCGGTGTTCCTCGGCGATCGCTACGCGACCGCCCGCAGTCCGGCCGCGGTGCTGGTCCCTGGTCGCTGGCAGCACGTCGCCGGCGTGTTCGACGGCACCACCGTGCGCTGCTTCGTCGACGGCCAGCCCGTCGGCGAAGTGGCGGGCCGCGGCGTGCGCAAGACCAACCCGCTGCCGCTGCTGGTCGGCGCCGACCCCAACGAGAAGGGCGCGCCGGTGGCCGGTTTCGCCGGCACCATCGACGACGTGCGCATCAGCAAGGGCGCGCGCTACCAGGCCGCGTTCACGCCGGCGCAGCAGCACGAACGGGATGCCGACACCTGGCTGCTGCTGCCGTGCGACAGCGACTTCGGTCCGTGGCTGCCCGATGCGTCGGGGCAGGGCCGCCATGCCAAGCGGCTCGGCACCGCGCACTGCACGCTGACGGCGCGCCCCGAGCCGCGCTGATCGCCGTGACGGCGGAATCGCCGGCGCCGCGGTAGCCTCGTCGCCCCCACCGGAACGAGGCGCATGGCGAACGAACCCCACGACGACCGCGAGCGCGCGAAGAGCGCCTCGGCACAGCTCGAGGAGCTGATCTTCGAATGCCTCGAGCGCATGGAGACCGAGGGCGAAACAGCACTCGACGGACTGTGCGCGGCCCACCCGGCGCTGGCGGCGGAGCTGCGCGCCCGCATGCACACGCTGCGCGACGCCGGCCTGATGGACGACCCGTCCGGGGCGGCGCCGACGACGTTCCCCGAACGGCTCGGCGACTTCCGGCTGCTCGAGCACCTCGGCGGCGGCGGCATGGGCGTCGTCTACCTCGCCCGCCAGGAGTCGCTCGGCCGCGACGTCGCGCTGAAGCTGATCCGGCCCGAGCACCTGTTCTTCCCCGGCGCCCGCGAACGCTTCCGCCGTGAGGTCGAGACCGTCGCGCGGCTCGCGCATCCCGGCATCGTGCCGATCTACACCGTCGGCGAAGAACGCGGCATCCCGTACTTCGCGATGGAGCGCGTGGACGGCTGTTCGCTCGCCGACGTGCTCGAGCACCTGCAGCACGAGTCGCCGGCGAACCTGACCGGTGCGGCGTTCGATCGCGCGATCGCCGCCCGCACGAAGGACCCCGAAGTACGCGCGGTCGCGGCACTGTTCGCCGGGCGCTGGACCGAAGCGTGCCTGCGCATCGTGCGCGAGGTCGCCGAAGCGCTGGAGCACGTGCACCGGCGTGGCGTGCTGCACCGGGACGTCAAGCCGTCGAACGTGATGCTGACGCGCGGCGGCCGCGTGATGCTGGTCGACTTCGGCCTGTCGAGTGCCGAGGGCGGGGAACGGATGACGAAGACCGGCTCGCAGGTCGGCTCGCTGGCCTACATGCCGCCCGAACAGGTGCGCGGCGACGCCTTGGCGATCGATGCGCGCAGCGACGTCTATTCGCTCGGCGCGACGCTGTACGAGCTGCTGACCCTGCGCATGCCGTTCGTCGCGGCCCAGCTGTCGGAGCTGCGCCGCCAGATCGCCGACGGCAAGCCCGCCGCCCCGCGCACGCGCAACCCGGCGATCGACCGCGACGTCGAGACCGTGTGCCTGCACGCGATGGCCAGCGACCCGGCCCACCGCTACGCGAGCGCCGCGGAGTTCGCGCAGGACCTGACCGCCGCGCTCGAACACCGGCCGATCGCCGCGCGCCGCGCCAGCATCGTCGAACGCGTCGTGCGCTGGACGCGCCGCCAGCCGGCCCTGGCGGCCGCCGTCGCGCTGGCGTTCGCGCTGGTGACGGTGCTGCCGACCGCGCTGTTCCTGCAGCAGCGCACCGCCAACCGCGCGACCCAGGACAAGAACGTCGAGATCGAAGCGGCGAACCAGAGCCTGGCCAAGGCACTCGACGACGCGAAGACGCAGCGTGAGCGCGCCGAACAGAACCTCGGCGTCGCGATGGAATCGGTCGACTCGATGCTGTCGCGCGTCGGCTCGCAGGATCTCGAGCAGGTGCCGCAGTTCGAACGCGTGCGCGCGAAGCTGCTCGAAGCGGCGCTGGCGCTGAACGAGAAGCTCGCCGCGGGCCAGGGCGACGAACGCCCGGAGGCACGCACGCGGCTGGCCGAGACCCGCCGCCGCACCGGCGACATCTACCACTGGCTCGGCCGCTTCGACGACGCCGCGCGCATGTTCGAGCTGGCGGCAAGCGACCAGCGCGCGCTGCTGGCGCAGCACGATCGTCCCGCCGATCGCGCCGGCCTCGCCAGCACGCTCGACGCGCTGGCGCGCACGCAACGCTCGCTCGGCAAGCGCGAAGCCAGTGCCGAGTCGAGCCGCCAGGCGATCGAACTGCTCGACACGCTGCCCACCGACGACGCCGGCGGCGTGGCGCGGCTCGAGCAGAGCGCGCATTCACTGCACTACCGCGCGACGACGCTGTTCCTGCTCGGCCAGGTCGACGCGGCGCTGGCCGCTCACGAACAGGCCGTCGCGGCGGCGCGCCAGCTGTTCGCCCGCGCGCCAACGCCGGATCGCGAGGCGATGATCGCCGGGCACCTCGGGGCGATGGGCAGCTCGCTGCTGGAGCACGGGCAGAACGCCGCGAGCGGCACCGCGCTGCGTGAAGCCTGCGCGATCTATGCGCGCGTGCTGCCGCAGGTCGAGGCGGCGAAGAGCTACCGCGAGAACTTCGCCGACGCCGCCACGAACCTCGGCGTGCTGCACCAGAACGAACAGGACCTGCCCGGCTCCGGGCCGCACTTCGAACGCGCGTTCCAGATCTACTCGGAACTCGTCGCCGACTACCCGAACTCGCCGCGCTACCTCGACTCGCTGAACGCCGCCCGCACCAACCTGGCGACGCTGCGCATCGGTTCGCCGGACACCCGCGAGGGGGGGCTGCAGCTGCTGCGCGACGCGGTCGCGAGCCAGCAGGCGCTGGTCGTCCGGTTCCCGAAGTCGACCGAGTACCGCACGCTGCTGGCGATGATGGTCGGCAACCTCGGCACCTACGAGCACGGCGCCGGCGACTTCGAGCGCGGCTGCGAACTGCTGGCGGAGGCCCTCGCGCTGCATCGCGCCCTGCTCACCGAGCAGCCCGGCAACCCGATCCTGCAGGCGCGCTCGGTGGTCTTCGGCCTGAAGCTCGCCAACCTGCGTGTGCAGGACGGTGACTCTGCGGCCGCGGCAGCCGCGCTGCTCGAGACCGAAGCGCTCGCGGCGCAGGACTGGGTCACCTTGCGCCGGATCGCCGGCCAGACCGTGGCCGCCAGCGAAGCAGCCAAGCTCGACCCACGGCGACAACCCGCCGACCAGCAGGCCGCCGCGCAGCAGCTGCTCGACCACGCGATCGACCTGATGGAACGCTCGATCGCCGCCGGCTACCGCGACGTCGAGGACCTCGAGACCGTGCCGAACTTCGCATCGCTGCGCGCTTCGCCGCGCTATCCGGCGCTGCGCGCGAAGCTGCCCGCCGCGGCGAAGTGAAGCCGTCGCGCAACGCGTTGCATCGGGCGACGACGCGCGGCAAGGTCCGCACCCCATGAGCGCGATGCCGCCGCCGCAAGAGCCCGTGATCCGCACGATCGCGATGCCCGCCGACACCAACCCGGCCGGCGACATCTTCGGCGGCTGGCTGATGACGCTGATGGACCTCGCTGCCGGCAACGCGGCGACGCGCCGCGCGCGCGGCCGCTGCGCCACGGTCGCCGTCGACGGCATGGCGTTCCTGCGCCCGGTGCTGGTCGGCGACGAAGTCAGCCTCTACGCGACGATCGAGAAGGTCGGCCGCACGTCGATGACGGTGCACGTGGAAGCGTGGCGGCGCAGCCGCGCCGAGGAGCTGCGCGAACGCGTCACCGAAGCGCGCTTCACGTTCGTCGCCCTCGACGACGAACGCCGCCCGCGCGTCGTGCCACCCGAGGCCGCATCCTGATCCCATGGCCGCCCGCAAACCCGCCACCTCCCGCCGCAAGCCCAAGCCGAAGGCGAAGCAGAAGCCGCTGACCGCGCGCACCGCCGACCGCCACGTGCTGTACCAGCGCGCGGTGCAGGCGCCGGAGACCGACGCGCGCTTCTACGACCGATGGTTCCGCAAGTACGCCGGCCGGCCGCTGCGCGTGCTGCGCGAGGACTTCTGCGGCACCGCGGTGCTGGCCTGCCACCACGTGAAGCGCCACCCGGACAACCGCGCGATCGGCGTCGACCTGCACTGGCCGACGCTGGCGTGGGGCCGCATCCACAACGTGAGGCCGCTGCTGTCGGCCGAGCAGCAGACGCGGCTGTCGCTGCTGCAGAAGAACGTGCTCGACGTGCGGCGCCCCCTCGCCGACGCGATCCTGGCGCTGAACTTCTCGTACTCGGTGTTCATGACGCGCAGCGACCTGCTCGCGTACATCAAGAACTGCCATCGCTCGCTGCAGCCCGGCGGCGTGCTGTTCCTCGACGCGTGGGGCGGCCCTGACGTGCTGGTGGCGAAGACCGACAAGACGCGCCACAAGGGCTTCGTCTACGAGTGGGAGCAGCGCGCCTACGACCCGATCAACCACCGCATCCAGTGCGCGATCCACTTCGCGTTCCCCGACGGCTCGCGGCTGCGCTCTGCGTTCTTCTACGACTGGCGGCTGTGGACGCTGGCGGAGCTGCGCGAGCTGTTCGTCGAAGCGGGCTTCACGACGGTCGACGTGCTGTGGGAAGGCACCGACCAGAAGACCGGCGGCGGCAACGGCGTGTTCCGCAAGACGGTGCGCGGCGGCATGGACGAGGCGTGGATCGCGATCGTGGTCGGCCAGAAGGCGAAGTAGGTTCGCGCGGCAGGGAGCGGGGCGGACACCCCTCATGATCGATCACATGTGATTGCTCATCGCACTGGCGATCAATTTTCGATCGTTTACGATCGCAGAATGCGCCTTCTGGCCTGACAGTGGCTTGCCGATATGTCGATCAAGAACGATCGACTGTTGCCTATTTGAGGCCACAATCGATCACTAGTGATCGCATGAAGATCCAATCCCTGACCCCCACCCTCCAGGTGCTGAAGGAACTCGGCGAGCGGCTCGCGCGCGTGCGTAAGCAGCAGGGCCTCAGCCAGGAACAGCTCGCCGCCACCGCCGGCGTCGGGGTCGCGACCCTGCGGCGCATCGAAGACGGCAAGGACGGCAAGCTCGGCTCGTGGGTGCGGCTGCTGCTGGCGCTGCAGATGGACGCCGCCCTCGACCAACTGCTGCCGGAGAACCTGCGGTCGCCGATGGCCGAAGTGAAGGGCGCGCGCAGGCGGCCCACGAAGCACAAGGCGCCGCCGAAGACAGCGACGAACGACGCGTCGCAACCACCGCCGACGGGCGACGACGACGCACCGGGCTTCGTGTGGGGAGACCAACGCCGATGACCACGGCAACGGTCCGCCTGTGGGGCACCCCGATCGGCTACGTGTCGATGGACCACGGCGAGCGCTTCGCGCGCTTCGAGTACGACCCGGACTTCGTGGCGGCCGGCATCGAAGTGGCGCCGCTGCAGATGCCCGTCAAAGCGCGGCGCATCTACCAGTTCCGCGAGCTCGAGCCGCGCTCGTTCCACGGCCTGCCCGGCCTGCTCGCCGACAGCCTGCCCGACAAGTACGGCAACCGCCTGATCGACGTGTGGCTCGCGCGCACCGGCCGCACGCCGGAGCAGTTCCATGCCGTCGATCGCCTCTGCTACACCGGCACGCGCGGCATGGGCGCGCTCGAGTTCGAACCGTCGACGGGCGCGGCCGAACTCGCCGACCGGCCGCTCGAGGTCGCCGAACTGGTCGAACTGGCGGCGGTGGCGTTCGCCGAGAAGGACAAGCTGGCGGCGGTGCTCGACGGCGCGCAGGGCGAACGTGCCCTGCTCGACATCCTCAGCGTCGGCACGTCGGCCGGTGGCGCACGCGCCAAGGCGGTGCTCGCGTTCGATCCGGTGAGCAAGCAGGTGCGCTCGGGGCAGACGAAGCTGCTGCCGGGCTTCGAGCACTGGCTGATCAAGTTCGACGGCGTCGCGTTCAGCGGCGACTGGGGCATCAGCGACCCGCAGGGCTACGGGCTCCTAGAGTACGCCTACTCGCAGCTGGCGCAGCGCTGCGGCATCACGATGGCGGAGTGCCGATTGCTGCAGGAGAACGGCCGCAGCCACTTCATGACGCGGCGCTTCGATCGCGACGCCGCCGGCGGCAAGCGCTTCGTGCAGACGTTCGCGGCGCTGCAGCACTACGACTACTACGAGAGCGGTGCGTACTCGTACGAGCAGCTGTTCGCGACGATGAAGCGCCTGCGCGTGCCAGCGGCGTCGATGGAGCAGCAGTTCCGCCGCGTGGTGTTCAACCTGGTCGGCTGCAACCACGAAGACCACGTGAAGAACTTCGCGTTCCTGATGGACCGGCGCGGCCGCTGGGACATCGCGCCCGCCTACGACCTGTGCCATGCCGAGGGCAGCGCCTTCACCCGGCACCACCAGCTCCGCATCGCCGGCAAGACCGACGACTTCACGCGCGCGGACCTGAAGCTGCTGGCGGACCACGCCGGACTGCCGCGCGGCCGCGAGCAGCGCATCCTCGACGAGATCATCGAGGTGTTCGCCGGCTGGCAGCGCCTTGCCACCGACCTCGGCGTGCCGAAGCACCTGGCGCAGCACGTGCAGCGCACACTGCGGCTGGCGTGGTGACCGGCCGGGCCGGCGATCGCCGGCCCGCAAAGCCGCGCGACCACCCCGGCCTTGCGCGAAACCCCGCCGGTCCGCACCATGCTCCCCCCTTGAACCCCGCCGGCGGGCCAGTTCCGCCGCCCACGAGGCCATCTCCATGAACACTCTCGTCATTCTCGGCGCCGGCAAGATCGGCCGCATGGTCACCCACCTGATGGCCAGCTGCGGCGACTACGACGTGCGCGTCGGCGACGTCGCGCAAGCCGCGGTCGACAGCCTCGGCAAGAAGTACAAGAACGTGAAGGGCCAGGTCGTCGACTTCAGCAGCGCTGCCAGTCTCGACAAGCTGCTGAAGGGCGCCTGGGGCGTCATCAGCTGCGCGCCGTTCCACTGCAACCCGCTGATCGCCGAGCGCGCGAAGGCCCACGGCGCCCACTACTTCGACCTGACCGAGGACGTCGAGGCCACGCAGCACGTGAAGGCCCTGGCCAAGGGCAGCAAGACGCTGTTCGCGCCACAGTGCGGCCTGGCTCCCGGCTTCATCACGATCGCCGCGACCGGCCTGATGAAGGGCCTGACCGACCTGACCGACGTGCGGCTGCGCGTCGGCGCGCTGCCGCGCTACCCGAGCAACCGCCTGCAGTACAACCTGACCTGGAGCACCGAAGGCCTCATCAACGAGTACTGCAACCCGTGCGAGGCGCTGCAGAACGGCGAGTTCGTCATGGTGCCGCCGATGGAGCAGGTCGAGCGCCTGACGATCGACGGCGTCGAGTACGAGGCGTTCAACACCTCCGGTGGCCTCGGCACGCTCGGCCTGTCGCTGCGCGGCAAGGCGCAGAACGTCAACTACAAGACGATCCGCTACCCGGGTCACTGCGAGCTGATGAAGTTCCTGCTGCAAGACCTGCACATGCGTGAGCACCAGGGCGAACTGCGGGCGATCTTCGATCGCGCACTGCCGGCCACGCTGCAGGACCAGATCGTCATCTTCGTCAGCGCCACCGGCATGCTCGGCGGCCGCCTGACCGAGCGCACCTACGCGAAGACGATCTACCACCAGGAGATCGATGGCGAGATGTGGAGCGGCATCCAGGTCACCACCGCCGCCGGC
>CAMAUH010000135.1 GCA_945861365.1 Candidatus Kuenenia stuttgartensis | reverse complement strand
GCGAACGGCGCCCCGCAGCCGGTGTCCGCACCGAGCACCACCGCGACGAACAGGGACGTCGACAGCACAGCGCTCCAGTGAAGCCCCCAATCACGCAGCAGCATCTGCAGCTGCGGCGGGAACACCATGAAGTGGATCAACAGCGTCAGCACCCCGGTGCCAGCCAGCGCCGCCAGCACCACCTGGCGCCCGCGCGCCACGGTGGCCGCCGACGGCTCCGGCACGGCAAGCGGCGGCGGCAGATCGATGGGCACCGCCGCACGATGCTGGGGGCAAAGGCCCGCGTCAACGCCGCCACACCAAGGCGCACCATGGCGCATCGGCCGCACGCACCTTCCAATCGCGCAATGCGCATCGTCTGCCTGTCCGACACCCACGACCTGCACGGCGACCTGGCAGTTCCCGACGGCGACCTGCTGCTGCACGCCGGCGACGCGACGATGAGCGGCACGCCGCAGCAGATCGAAGCGTTCGACGACTGGCTGGCGCGCCAGCCGCATCGACACAAGGTCGTCATCGCCGGCAACCACGACTGGGGCTTCCAGCGCACGCCCGCCCGCGCGCGGTCGCTGCTGCGCCACGCGACCTACCTCGAAGACTCGCTCGCCGAGGTCGACGGCCTGCGCATCTGGGGCTCGCCGTGGCAGCCGTGGTTCTACGACTGGGCGTTCAACCTCGAACGCGGCCCGCAGATCGCCGCCAAGTGGGCGCTGATCCCGGACGGCATCGACGTGCTGGTCACGCACGGCCCGCCGCTCGGCATCCTCGACCGCACCTCGCGTGGCGAGGCGGTCGGCTGCGCGGACCTGCTGGCGGCCATCGACCGCGTGCGGCCGCGATTGCACGTGTTCGGCCACATCCACGAGGCCTACGGCCGGCTCGAGCGCGACGGCTGCCTCTTCGTCAACGCGTCGAACTGCAGCGAACGCTACCGACCGGTGCAGCCACCGATCGTCGTCGACCTGTGACCTCTCGCTCGCCGGCTACGGGTAGGTCGCGAACTGGCGCGGCTTGATCTCGGCGCGGTCGGGGAACGCGGCCCACGGCAACTCGCGGAAGCGCGCGATCGCCTCGTCCTCGCGCCCGAGCGCCCGCAGCGCGAACGCCTGCCGGATGCGCTCCTCGTCGTCCTGCGGATCCTTCGCCAGCGCGGCCGCCGCCGCGGCGCGCACCGCCTCCGCATCCCCCTGGGTCCGCATCAGCGCGACGTAGCGCTCGCCGAACCACAGCGTGCTGATCGGCAGCGTGGTCACCACGTCGGGCTGCTTCATCGTCGCATGGCATTCCTGGCAGCGCTGGCGCGGCCACAGGTACAGGTGGTCGACGAGGCGTTCGATCTCGACGCGCTCCGCCGCCGGCGTGCCGGCGATCTGTTCGAGGCGCGCGCGCAGCGCGAACACGCGGCGCTTCTCGCGCTCGTTGGCGGCATCGACGTTGCCGATGCGGTCCAGGGTCGCCCGCGCGCCGGCGAAGTTGGCCTGCAGCAACTGGATCTCGGCCAGCAGGACCGCGCGGTCGAGTTCGTTGCCGAACGCGAGCTGCACGTCGCGCAGCGATTCGAGCCACGGGCGATCGCCAAGGCGCAGCGCGACGTCGCGCGCGACCCGCACCCATGCGTCGCGGTCGGCGGTCGACAGCGGCTGCTTGCCGAGTTCGCGCACGCGCGGCGCCGCCGCCGCAGCTTCGGGCGTGCCACCGGCGAGCAGAGTGCGGCGGATGGTGCTGAGTTCCTGCCGGAACGGGCTGTCCTGCGCGGCCGGCGCATCCGGTTTGGCGGGCGCTGGCGGCGCGGCCGGCGCTGGAGCCTTCGGTTGCGGATCCTGCGCCAACGGCGCGACCACGGCGAGCAGCGCAGCGGCTGCCAACGTCAACTTGGCGACGGCGAACATCCGCGCAAACTACCCGCCGCGCGCGCGAACACGCCACCGCCGCGACCACCGCACTGCGGCCCGTTCACGCCGCGGCAGCCGCGCGACCTCGGAATCGCGCGCCAAATCGCAGCAGTGGCCGTTCCAGCAGCACGAACGACAGCGTCGCCACGCCGAACGTGGCGCCGACCGCGAGCGCGATCTCCGGCCAGTTCGGCGTCGGTGCCAACGCGTAGTAGAGCGGCAGGTGGTACAGGTAGAGGCCGTAGCTGATGCGGCCGATCGCGCGCAGCGGGGCGGTCGAGAACACGAACGCCAAGACGCCGGGCCCCGGCCGCAGGCACCACAGCAGCAGCCCCGCGCACAGCGCGACGGTCTGCACGCGCCACCACATCGGCGCCCAGTACAGCGACACCCATTCGCCGGAACCGGTCCAGTAGGGCCCCAGCAGGAACCAGAAGTGCGGGTGGCCGAGCCCGGCGAGCAGCAGCAGGGCCGCCGCCAAACACGTCGCGCGCGCGCGGGTCGCCAGCAGCGACCGTTCGCCGAACGCGAACAACGCGCCGACCGCGAGCCCGAGGCTGCGGCACGGCGTGAAGCGTTCGATGACCAGCTGTGCGGTGACCGCCTCGAAGCGGGTGCAGGCCACCACCATCGACAGCAGGGCCAGCGGCACGATGCCGAAGGCCAGCACGCGCAGCGACCACACGCGCGGCAGGAACGCGACCACCAGCGGCCAGACCAGGTAGAAGTGCTCTTCGACGCACAGCGACCACGTGTGCTCGAGCGGCCCCGGCATCGGCGTGGTGATCGACGCGATGTTGAACAGGTAGACGGCGCACCAGCCGATCTCGGGCAGCGGCCGCCGCGTCGCCATCACCGCCAGCAGCAGCAGGTAGATCGGCGCGATGCGCAACAGGCGGCGGAGCAGGAACCAGCGCACCGGGGCGCCGAGTTCGCGTTCGGCGAGCAGGATGCGCGTGATCAGGAACCCGCTGAGCACGAAGAACGTCTCGACGCCGAGGCCGCCCGGCTCGACGAACCAGTAGGTGAAGCGCAGCCACTCCGGGTACCCGGCCAGCGACGGCGGCACGTGGCACCACAGCACCAGCAGCACGGCGAGGCCGCGCAGGCCGTCGAGCACGGGCAGGTGGCGGGGCATCGAGGTCGTCACGGTGGGCAGGCGAAGAGGAGGTGCGCAGCGTCGGCGCGGGCGGCGCAGCATAGGATCGCGAACGCACGAGCACAGGAGCACGCGGTGGCCTCGCATTGCGCGCGTGCGACTGGCCGCACCCACGGCGATGATCGCCGCATGCTGCGTGGTGAACATCCGGTGCGGACTCGTCGGCTCGCGATCGTGCTGTTGCTCGTGTTGGGCGGCCTCGCCGCGGCACTGGTCGCCGCCGGCAACCCCGGCAACATGGGCCTGTGCGGCGCGTGCTTCCTGCGCGACCTCGGCGGCGCACTCGGCCTGCACAAGGGCCCGGCGATCGTGCGCCCGGAGGTCTGCGGGCTGGCGCTCGGCGCCCTGCTGTGGTCGCTGCTGCGCCGCCGCCACGTCGGCCGCTCGGGCAGCCACGCGGTCGCACGCTTCCTGCTGTGCGTGGCGATGGCGATCGGGGCGATGGTGTTCCTCGGCTGCCCGTTCCGGCTGCTGCAGCGGCTCGGCGGCGGCGACGCCAACGCCTGGCTCGCGCTGCCGGGGCTGCTGCTCGGCGTCGCCATCGCGAGGCAGTTCGAACAGCGCGGCTACTCGCTCGGCAAGACGCAGGAAGTGCCGCGCGCGGTCGGCCTGCTCGGCCCGCTGGTGTGCTTGGGCATCCTGATCGCGTACGGCGTCGGCGCCGACTTCGGTGGCCCGGCGGCGGGTGCGACGACCGGGCCCGCGCACGCGCCGTGGCTGCTGGCGACCGGCATCGCGCTGTCGGCGGGCATGGTGCTGTCGGCCACCGGCTTCTGCGCGATCAGCGCGGTGCGGACGATCTTCGGCGGCCCACGCTGGATGCTGTGGGCGGCGCTGGCGTTCGTGCTCGGCTACGTGGCGATCGCCGCGAGCACCGGCAAGTTGCACTTCGGCTTCGCCGGCCAACCGGTCGCACACGGCGACTGGCTTTGGAACACGCTCGCGCTGCTGCTGGTCGGCCTGTGCGGCGCACTCGCCGGCGGCTGCCCGGTACGGCAGATCGTGATGGCCGGCGAAGGCAACGGTGATGCGTTCGTCGGCTGCGCGGGCCTCGTCGTCGGCGGCGCGCTCGCGCACACGCTGCAGCTGGCGTCGGCGCCGGCGACGGCGCAGGCGCTCGGCGGCGCCAGCGCGAACGGCAAGCTGGTGGTCGTGGGGCTGCTGGTGCTGGTGCTCGCCTATGCGTTCGCGATGGCGAAGGGCAAGGGCAGCGCCGCCGCCGCGTGATCGCGTCGGGCGCGGGCGTCAGCGGTAGTAGCGGTTCGCCTCGACGGCCCAGGTCATCTCCTTCGTCCACACGGCCTTGCCGTCCTTGTCGAACTCGCGCACGCGCGTGTTCTCTGCGACCAGCGTGTTGCCGTTCGGCAGGCGGTCGGCGTCGCTCGGCGACGACAGGCCTTTCAGCTCCCACACGACCTTGCCGTCCTTGTCGATCTCGAGCACCGAAGCCTTGTTGCGCAGCGTGACCAGCGTGTTGCCGTTCGGCAGACGATCGGCGTCGTGGGCGTTCGGCATGCCCTTGACCTCCCAGACGACCTTGCCGTCCTGGTCGACCTCCATCACCCGGTCCTTCAGTACATCGGCGATCAGCGTGTTGCCATTCGCCAGGCGATCCGCGTCGAAGGGGCGAACGATGCCCTTGGCTTGCGCTGGCTGCCCAGCCGGGAACGACCAGACGATCGCGCCTTTCGCATCCACCTCGAGGACGCGATGCCCGAACGTGTCGGCGATCAGCGTGTTGCCGTTCGGCAAGCGGTCGGCGTCGTAGGGGTTCTTCAGATCCTCGAAGGTCCACAGCACCTTGCCGGTGCGATCGACCTCGCTGACCCGGCTGATGGAGAACTCGGTGATCAGCAGGTTGCCGTTGTCGAGCCATTCCGCATCCCACGCACCGAAGATCTCGTCGAGCCGCAGCGTCTCCTTGCCATCCGCATCGACCTCGAGGATGCGGTTGTCGCTGTAGTCGGCGATCAGCGTGAACGGCCGCTTCGCTGCGGGCTGAGGCGCCGGCGCCGGTTCCTGCTTCGGCTCGGGCTTCGGCGGCGGCACCGGATCCTGCGGCTGCACGGCACCCGCACGCTGCTGGTCGGCGCGCGTCCACGCGACCGCGGCGACGACGCCGGTGCCGAGCACCAGCGCTGCCGCGACCAGCCAGTGCGCGAACTGCCCGGTGACGGCAAGCGGCGGCCCTTCCGAGCCGACCGCGCCGAGGATGCGCGCCACCAGCGTGCCATCGGGCTGCAGGCCGCCGAGTTCGTGCAGGCACGCGTCGAGTTGCAGGTCCGCCGCGCGAGCGCGCGGCGAGGGATCGTGGTCGTGGTTCATCGGGAGCTCCGTTCGATGCAGGTGCGCAGCAGCGCGCGGGTGCGCTGCAGCAGGGTCTTCAGGCCATCGGGCAGCAGCCCGAGGTCGCGGGCCGCGGCGGCGCGATCTTGTTCGTGGCTCGCGGCGAGGCCGTAGCAGCGTTCGATCGCCTGCCGCGCCCGCCCTTGCAGTTCGCCGATGCAGCGACGCAGTGCCACGAGCAGCGCCTCGCCGCCGTCGTCGGCGCAGTCCTGCTGCCACAGCGCGTCGACCGCGTCGGCGAGTTCGACCGATTCGCGCGCGTCGCGGCGATGCCGCAAGAACAGGAAGCGCGCGGTGCGTCGCAAAAACGTTGCCGTCGCCGCCGGATCGAGCGCCGCCGCGTTCTTCTGCAGCGCGATGACGAACGCTTCCTGCGTCAGGTCGTCGGCCTCGTGCGGCGACGCGCCGTGCATGCGCAGGTAGCGCCACGTGCCGAGCAGGTGCCGCCGGATCAGCGCATCGGCCGCCACGGGCTGCAACGCCCGCTCGGCTTCGCCCCCGGTGGTGCATGGATCCGTCGCGGTCATGCCATCAAGTCCCACGACCCGCGGCGAGCTATTCAGAATCCGGCGCGCTGCCGGATCCGGGGGCCGTGGTCGAAGCGCACAGGCTAGCGGCGCCGCGGGCGGCCGGACGCGCTCAACTGCCGACGATCGCCTCGACCGCACCCGTGGCGAGCACGCCCGCCGCGTTGGCGCCGACCAGCAGCGGGAACGCCTGCGCAAACAGCGCCCGGCCGATGATCGACGGATCGTTCGGCAGCACGATCGGCAGGGTCGCCGTGGTCGCGGTCTGGCTGAGCACCGCAGTCAGCGCCGGATCGAGCCACAGCGAGCAGCCGGTCATGCCGATCGCCGAGAGGTCGAACGGCAGCGGCAGGCCACCCCAGGTCGTGTTGCCAAAGCCCACCGCACCGAGCGTCGCCACCACCGAAGCGCTCAACCCCGACGCCCGCAGCGTGAACGTCGTGCCGATGCGCGGCGAACTGCCAGCGACGACGGCGAGCGTCGGCGTCAAGCCGCCGCCGCTGCAGGCCGTCCCGTAGCCCGCACTCCACGCGTAGCCGCGCAACCGCGCCAGTTCGCGCGACAGCGCCGTGTAGGCCGCACTCGCCGTCGCCGACAGCGGCTGCAGCAGCAGGTCGGTGGCCTCGAAAGGGTCGACGGCGAGGTCGTACAGCTCTTCGCGCACGGTCAGGTTCGGGCGCACGAAGCGCAGCAGCGTGAACTGGCTCGAACGGACCATCTCGGAGTCACCGCTGGTTGCCATCGCGACGCTGCCGGTGAACTCCTGCGAGTACGAGTAGCCACGCACCGGCGGCTGCCCCGCGCTGGTGAGCAGCGGCGTCGCATCGACGCAGTCGAGCGCGACGGCGGCCGGCACCGCCGCGCGCGCGTTGACGCCCTGCAGCGACGCGATGGTCGCGAACAGATCGACGACGTGCACCAACCCCGGCTCGACGCGCGGCGCACCGCCGACCGCCGGGCCCGCGACGATCAACGGCACGCGCACACCGCCCTGGTAGACGGTGTTCTTGGCGCGCTGCGGATTGAACGGGGCCTCGGTCACCTGGCCGGTGGTGCCGTTGTCGCCCAGCACGATCACGTTCGTATTGGCCACGGTCGCGACCGGCAGCGTCGCCAACAGCCGGCCGAGTTCGGTGTCGAGCGACTGCACCATCGCGCGGAAGAACGGGATCGGCGTCGTCGCCGGATCGAGCCCGGTCAGGTTCTGCGTGTGCAGCGCAGCGGGCGGCGCCTGGTACGGCGTGTGGCCGGCGTTGAAGCTCACCATCACGAACCATGGCTGCGGCGTGGCGGCGATGAACGCGAGCGCGGTGTTGACGTTGTCGGTGGTCGCGTAGGTCGTCGACTGCGCGGTCACACCGTTCGCGACCCGCGGCCACGCGTAGTAGCTCGTCAGGGCCCCGCCGATCGCGCCAGTGAAGGTGCCGAAGCCCTCGACGGTCGGCGTCAGCGCCCCCTGGTCGTTGCCGAGGTGCCACTTGCCGATGAGCGCCGACTGCACGCCGTGCGGCGTCAGGATCTCGGGCAGCAGCACTTCACTGGCGGCGAGACCATTGCCCGTGGTGATCGCGGTGCCGACTCCGGTGCGGAACGCATGGCGACCGGTCAGCAGCGACGCGCGCGTTGGCGAACACAGCGGACAGGCCTGCGCCTGGCTGAAGCGCACGCCGCGGGCCGCCAACGCATCGATCGTCGGCGTCGGCGCCGGGTTGCTGCCCAAGCCATAGCAGTTGATCGCGTCGACCCCGACGTCGTCGGCGACCACCAACAGCACGTTCGGCGTCTGCGCGGCGAGGGTGGCGAACAAGGCAAGCGGCGGGACGAACGCGTGGATGAGTCGGTGCATGGGTGGAACGACGCGCAACCCGTCGAGCGGACGACTACGTGCCCCGGCAGCCCGGCCCCACCAGCAACGGGTGGCCTTCGCCACAGCGGCGCGCCAGCGACCTTACACGTCGCTTGCCCTGGCCGCGCCACGGCATGGCACACTCCCCTCCGCATGCGCCCATGGACCCGACCGATCATGCCGCTGCTCGCGCTGTCACTGCTGCATGCCACGGCCGCGGCCCAACACGACCCGACGCTGCGACCGGTGCCGATCCAGGTGCTGTCCGCGGCGGAAGGCCTGCCGATGCCCGGCGTGGTCGTCTACCACGTGCCCTTCAACCTGCCGAACAGCGACGGCCTGTTCGATGGCTGGCTGCGCGAAGACCACCCGCTGCTGCGGCAGCTGCTGCATGCGCGTTCCTCGCGCAGCGATCCGGACGGCATCGCCACGCTGCTGCTGCCGGATGGCCAACCGGGGCTCGGCCGCATGTTCGTCGGCGCGCCCTTCCAGAGCCCAGGTCCGGAACGCGACGGCGACGCCATGCGACTCCGCGTCACGCGGCTGCAGCAGTTCGTCGTGCGCGCAGTCGATGCGAACGGCGCCGCGCTCGGCAGCTTCGCGCTGGCGATGCAGGACGGCACGCAGGTCGTCGCGGTCGCGCGCACCGACGCCCGCGGGCACGCGATCTTCGGCGTCGCTCCCCACATCGAATCGCGCCTGCGCATCGTGCCGTTCGGCTGGATCGGCCCGACCGAGGACTTCCCCACCGTGGCGCAGCAGCTGCCCGGCAAGTTCGCGAACCTGGTGGTGCCACAGCACGGCTTCGTACGCTTGCGCGCGCTGGTGCAGGGCAAGGTGGCGCCGGCCGCCATCGCCAGTGCTTCCCTGCGCGAACCGGCGATGGCGGAACTCGTGCGCGGCGGCGACACCGCACAGCCCCGCTGCCACGGCGTGCTGTTCGGACCGGTCGCGCTCGGCGTGCCGCTGCAAGGCGCGCTGCGCATCGGCCGGCTCGACGTGCCGTTCGCGGCGCCGGCGCTGACGCAGCCGAGCGAAGAACGCGTCGTCGACGTCGAGACCGACCCGCCGCGCCCGAAGTTCGCGCTGCGCTGCGTCGGTGCGGCGACGAACCCGCGCTGGGGGCAAGCGCGGTTGATCGTGTGGACGGATGCCGGCGCCTTCGTCACCGATGGCAGCCTGGACGGAACCGGCCACCTGATCGCAGCGTTCGACGGCCACCCGCTGCGCGGCGAACGCGTGCTGCGCATCGACTGCGACGCCACGCTGGCGGATGCCGACGGCACCATGCTGCACGCCACCGGCAGCCACACGCAGCCGTTCGCGCTGCAACAGGCACTGCACGAACTCGGCGATCTGGCGATGGCGCGACTCGACCCCGTCGTGCACGGCCGGATCGTCGACGCCGCCGGCCAACCGGTGCCGGGCGCGATCGCCAACGTCGCGGCCGATCCGGGCAGCGGCTTCCCGTTCGGGCTGGGCGTGACCTGCGACGCCGATGGCTACTTCACGGTCCTCGGCACGGCGTTCCGCGGTGGCGACGGCGAACTGCTGACGGTGACGGTGACGCCGAGCCTGCCCGGCGTGCGCGACCGCCGCGGCGAAGCGGTGGCGGTGCTGCAGCGCGGCAGCCGCGTCGAGCTGCGGTTGCCCGCGCCGGATACCGGCACGCTGACCGTCTCACTACGCGAGCCGCAGCAGCTGCTGCCGCACCAGCTGCGCTTCACGTTCGTCGACGCCGCCGGCACCGCGCGCGAACTGGCCCCGAACCGCCTGCACTACGGCGG
>CAMAUH010000134.1 GCA_945861365.1 Candidatus Kuenenia stuttgartensis | reverse complement strand
GTTGCGCGTGCAGGAGACCAGCCATGGGCAGTTGCTCGATTGCGGCGCTTGCCGCGCGTTCGCTGTCGCCGACCACCAGTGTGCGCACGTCTACGTGCGGGATGCGAAGGACCTCGAGCCGGTGCGCGCGCTGCTGAGCAAGGTCGCTGGCGTCGCGCGCGTGCTCGATCGCGCGCAGCAGAAGGAACTCGGCATCGACCACGAACGCAGCGGCGAGCTGGTGTGCATCGCCGAACGGAGCTGTTGGTTCGCGTACCACTACTGGCTCGACGAAGCGCGTCGCCCCGACTTCGCGCCGACGGTCGACATCCACAGAAAGCCCGGCTACGACCCGACCGAGCTGTTCCTCGACCCGAAGATCAAGTTCCCGAAGCTGAAGGTCGCGTCGGTGCTGGCGAAGAAGCTGCTCGGGTTCCGCTACCTGATGGACGTCATCTCGACGGATCCGTCGGTGGTGCGCGGCTCGCACGGGCGGATCTACGAGGACGACGCGATGGGGCCGGTGTTCCTGTGCAGCGACCGTTCGCTCGCGCGCGATCGGGTCAAGGCGACCGACGTGAAGGAGCTGTGCCTGCGGCTGCTGGCGGGTGGTGCGGCGCGCAGCTGACGGATGCGACGGCGCCGTTCATGGCCGCGTGTCACGTTCGAGCGCGTTCAAGATCGCCATCGCCTCGGCATCGCTGCTCCCGCACATCGAAGGCTCCGCCTTCAGGTCGCTGCAGAACTGCGGGCGATCGGGGTGGCCGAACAGCACGCAGCGGTTGCCGGCATCGAGATGCACGCAGCGTTCGCCGGCGCGCTTGCCGTTCGGCATGCCGCGGAACGGCGTCGTGATCGACGGCGCGATGCAGCAGGCGCCGCAGCCGGCTCGGCACAGGAAGGTCATGGGTGTGGGGTGTCGCGCAGTTGGTTCGAGACACTGACCGCCTACGCCGCGGCCTACCTGGCATTGGCTGAACATCTTCGCGACGCGACCTTGGTCACCTGCGACCAGGCGTTCGAGAAGGTCCCTGGGCGTCGAGCCCGCGTCGCAGTCTAGAGATGAGTCCAGGAAGGCGAACGGCTCGCCAGCGCGTGTGCGCGGACGAGCCGTCGAGTCGCTTCGGTTCAGAACCGCAGCGGCGGGCCGAAGGCCCGCGGCCAGGTCAGAAGTCCATGCCGCCCATGCCACCCATCCCGCCCATGCCACCCATGCCGCCGTGGTCATGGTCGTGGCCGCCGCCGCCGGCTGCCTTCTTCTCGGGGACGCTGGTGATCAGCGCCTCGGTGGTCAGCAGCAGCGTCGACACCGACGCGGCGTTCTGCAGGGCTGCGCAGGTGACCTTCGCCGGATCGACGATGCCGGCCTTGATCATGTCCTCGTAGACGTCCGTCGCGGCGTTGTAGCCGTAGGTCGGGCTGGGGTTGGAGCGCACGTTCTGCACCACGATCGAGCCGTCGACGCCGGCGTTGGCGGCGATCTGGCGCATCGGGGACTCGAGCGCGCGACGGACGATGTCGGCGCCGATGCGCTCGTCACCCGTCAGCTTCAGTTCGTCGAGCGACTTGGCGGCGCGCAGCAGCGCGACACCACCGCCGGCGACGATGCCCTCGGCGACGGCCGCGCGCGTGGCGTGCAGCGCGTCCTCGACGCGGGCCTTCTTCTCCTTCATCTCGGCCTCGGTCGCGGCGCCGACCATGATCTGCGCGACGCCGCCGGCGATCTTCGCCAGGCGCTCTTGCAGCTTCTCACGGTCGTAGTCCGACGTCGTGCGCGAGATCTCGGCGCGGATCTGCTCCATGCGCGACTGGCAATCCTTCGGCTTGCCCGCACCTTCGATGATCGTGCAGTCGTCCTTGCCGACGACGACCTTCTTGGCGCTACCGAGTTCGGCCGTGGTGACCGACTCGAGGCTGATGCCGAGGTCTTCGAAGATCGCCTTGCCGCCGGTGACGATGGCGAGGTCTTCGAGCATGGCCTTGCGGCGATCGCCGAAGCCCGGCGCCTTGACCGCGCAGCACTTGAACACGCCGCGCAGCTTGTTGACGACCAGCGTGGCGAGGGCTTCACCCTCGATGTCCTCGGCCACGATCAGCAGCGGACGGCCACTCTGCGCGATCTTCTCGAGCAGCGGCAGCATGTCCTTGATCGCGGTGATCTTCTTCTCGTTGATCAGGATGAAGGGGTTCTCGAGAACGGCCTCCATCTTGTCCTGGTTGGTGACGAAGTGCGGCGACAGGTAGCCCTTGTCGAACTGCATGCCTTCGACCCACTTCACCTCGGTCACGAGGCTCTTGCCCTCTTCGACCGTGATGACGCCGTCCTTGCCGACGCGCTCCATGGCGTCCGCGAGGATGTTGCCGATCTCCTCGTCGTTGTTGGCGGCGATCGAGCCGACCTGGGCGATCTCCTTCTTGCCCTTGATGTCGATCTTCACCTTCTTGATCGACTCGACGACCTTGGCGACCGCCTTCTCGATGCCGCGCTTGATCGCGACCGGGTTGGCGCCGGCGGTGACGTTCTTGATGCCCTCTTCGAAGATGGCTTCGGCGAGAACGGTCGCCGTCGTGGTGCCGTCGCCGGCGATGTCGCTCGTCTTCGACGCGACTTCCTTCACCAGCTGCGCGCCGAGGTTCTCGTACTTGCCGGCGAGCTCGATCTCCTTGGCGACGGTGACGCCGTCCTTGGTGACCGTCGGGCTGCCGAACGACTTCTCGATGATGACGTTGCGGCCGCGCGGGCCGAGCGTGACCTTGACGGCGCGGGCCAGCTGCTTGACGCCGTCGCGCATGCGCTCACGCGCTTCCTGGTCGTATGCGATCTTCTTGACTGCCATGGGAGTGTCTCGGTGTGGGGTTGCGGGGGAGCGGCGGGATCAGTTCTCGATGACGGCGAGGATCTCGTCCTCACCCAGGATCAGCAGCTCTTCGCCGTCGAGCTTGATCTCGCTGCCGGCGTAGGAGGAGAACAGCACGCGGTCGTTCTTCTTGACCGACATCGCCTGGCGGCTGCCGTTGTCGAGTTGCTTGCCGTTGCCGACAGCGACGACGATGCCTTCGCGCGGCTTCTCCTTGGCGGTGTCGGGCAGGATGATGCCGCCCTTCGTCTTGTCGTCGGCGGCGACGCGCTTCACGAGCACGCGATCACCGAGCGGAGTAACGGTCATGGTCTTGGTCTTCGACATGTGCAGTTCCTGTTGGGGGTAGTGATGCAGTAGGGAGGATCGGGCTTCAGCGACCGTGCCGGGGTGGCTGTGGTCGCGAGGGCGGTTGTGGGTGCGGCTGTGGTTGCGGCTGCGGCTCCGGCATGCGCACGGGGGCCAGCGGGCCGCCGAAGTGGGTGCGGATCAGCTGCTCGAGGGACAGGCGCAGGTGCTCGAGCTCGAGCGGCTTGCGCAGGAAGGCGAAGAAGCCAGCGTGGTGGGCCGCAGCGGTCTCTTCTGCGGTGGCGAGGCCAGACATCAGGATGGTCGGCAGCGGCCCAGGGGCGGCGCGGTGGCCCTGTCTGGCGAGCTGCTGGAACAGCTGCAGGCCGGTCATGCCCGGCAGGTGGAAGTCCATCAGCGAGAAGTCGAAGCGCTGGCGGCGGGCCAGCGACAGCGCTTCGGCGGCGTAGGCGGTCGCGCGCACATCCCAGCCCTGACTGGTCATGAACTCCACGAGGCAGGACCTCAGGGAGTCGTCGTCTTCGACCAGCAGCACTCGGAAGCTCTGTGACATGCAACGCAACTTCGCCTGGAGCGGCGAAGGGCGGCCCGCAAAGCAAGCCATGTGCCGGTCTTGGCTGGCTGATGCAAGTGGCTTTCGCCAAGCATCTTCAGCTGTTCTGGCCCGGCTTCGCGAGGGCCCGCGGCCGGCCGCGCGCGGCCAGAATGTCAGAGCGCTGGGCGGTGACTCTGACAACTTGGCGCGGGTGGGGTGGCCTGGCGGCCTGCCAGGCACCCGACGGCGAGGCGACTACTCTTCGTCGCCCTCGTCCTCGTCTTCATCCTCGTCTTCGTCCTCGTCCTCGTCTTCCTCGTCCTCTTCCTCATCGTCCTCGTCGTCGTCGAGTTCGATGTCTTCCTCGGCGGCCTCCTCGGCCTCCGCCTCTTCGCCGTCCTCCTCTTCCCAGTCATCCTCGTCGTCTTCGCTGACGTCGCCTTCGTCGTCCTCGTACGACGCCAATACGCGATCCCAGTCGGCGACTTCGATCGTGTTGTTGCACACGAGGCAGACGCTGTCGTTGTCACGCAGGTCCTCGAGTTCGTCGAGCTCGCGGTAGACCTTGCCGCATTCGCGGCACCGGACGATTTTGCCCATGGATGTCGAGTTCGAAGCGGGCAACGCCCGCGGAAGACGGGCCGATGCATACCGACTGCCCCGTGCAAGGCAATGCCCCTGGCGGGGATTCTTGACGAAGTCGTCGGCCGGAAGGGGGCGCCGCAACAGCCTGCGGGGCTCCGTTGCCGAAGAAGAACACCGTGCGAAAGTCCCTGATCGTCATCTCCGTGCTCGGTCTGGGAGCCTGTTTCGCGCTCAGCCTGATGATGCGGCAGGTCGTCGAGCTGGATGGCGAGCGACGCGAAGCACCATTCCTGCCGGCCCTGCGGGCGAAGTTCGGGCCGCAGCTGGCCCAGCCGCTGCGCTTGCGCGAGGAGTCGACCCCGACCGGTGCGCGCTGGGTGGCCACCGCCAAGGTCGCCGCGGAGGTCGATGGTGCGCGCCTCGCCGAGTCGATCGGCAGCGAGGTGTGGATGCACACGCAGCGGGCCGGGACCGCGCCGAACGAAGTGCTGGTGCGCCTGCAGGGCGAGGAGTCCGGCGCGGTGACGACCGTGTCGGTGCCGCCGCCGCAGCTGCTGCGCTGAATCCGAACGCTCGCTGCCATCGTGCCCAGGTGAGGCAACGGAGGCTGCAGGCCCCGTCGGCTCGATAGGGCGCGGACATGGCTACGTGCGTCGTCTTCGCCCTTGCCGTCGCGGACGGCCTCGTGCCGGTCGCCGGCGCGGCGCCCTACGACGTGCTGTCGCGGCAACTGGCGCGCTTGCTGGTGGCGCGCCTCAACGGCCACGGGGATCGCGGCGCGCGCTTCTTCCCGTTCCTCGGCCCGGTCGACGGCCAGCGCGGCTTCCTGCGCACCACCGAGCCACTCGATCCGGCGGTGCTCGTGCAGCTGCACAAGCAGGGCGACGTGCTCGTGCTGTGCGATGGCGTGCTGCGGGCCGGCACCCTGCTGTGGCGGATCATCGATGGCCGTCGCGGCGAAGTGGTGCAGACGGTCGAAGTGCCGTTCGCGCCGGTGCGGCCGTTCGAAGCGCTGGCGCGCATCGAATTCGAGCTGGGTGACCGGCTCGGCTTCAGTGGCCGTCCGCAGCCGTGGAGTCGGCTGACCGGCGAAGCGCTCGCCTGGGCGCTGGTGCTGCGCGACGAACTGCTGCGGCGCGAGGCGAACATGCAGGTCGCCGTCGCCGATCCGCTGCGCGCGGCGCGCCGCTGCGTCGAACTCGCGCCCGGTGATCCCGAAGTGCAGGATCTGGTCGGCGACTTCGCGGCGCAGTTGCTGAAGCGCGGCGAGCGGCGGGCCGAACTCGCGCAGCTGCTCGCGGAACTGGCGCCGCACCTCGGCGACACCGTGGCGAAGCTCGAACGCATCGATGCGCTGCTGCAGGCCGCCGGGGACGAGGCGATGGCGGCGACGGTCGCGTGCCGCCTGGCGCGGCTGCAGCCCGAACGCGCCGAAGCGGTCGAACGCGCCGCCGCGCGCGCGTTCCGGCTCGGCCGCTACGACGACGTGCGTTCGGTGGTGGAGCTGGCGCGCGAGCGCGGCGTCGCGAGTCCGGCGGCGCTGGCGCAGTGGGCCGCGGCCTGCGATCGCGCCGACGACCATGCGATGCGCGCGCAGCTGGTGCGCGAACTGGTCGGCATCGACGACCTGCCGGTGCCGGTGGCGCGGCTCGTGGTGTCGTTCCTGCTCGAAGAGGAGCAGCCAGCGCTGGCGGCGCGCATCGTCGAACGCGCGCTGCAGAAGGAACCCGACCACGCGATGCTGCACTTCGAACTCGGGCGCGCGTGCCTGCAGTTGCAGGACGGGGTGCGCGGCGCGCCGGCGCTGTCGCGCGCGCTGCAGCTCGGCTTGTCGGCGCCGCTCGCGATGCAGGCGCGGCGGTTCCTGCGCTTGCTGACGGTGCCGGGCCTGTGGGAGACGACGCAGGCGATCGAGCGCGCGATCGCGGCGGCCGAACTGGACGTGGCGCTGGAGACGGCGCGGGCGCTGGTGCGGCGGGCGGGCCAGGTCGCGGAAGCCTGGTATCTGCTCGGCGTGGTGCAGCACAAGCTGGGGCGGCTGCGATTGGCCGAACGCGTGCTGCGGCGCGCGGTGCGGCACGATGGGGATTCGGCGGACGCGCACAACCGGCTCGGCATCCTGTTGGTGGCGAGCGGGCGGGTCGAGGAAGGGCACCGGCATCTGGTGCGCGCGCACGGGTTGGCGCCGACCGATCCGTCGCCGCTGCTGCATCTGGCGCAGGCGTGTGCGCTGATGGGGCGTGGCGAAGAGGCCGCGGCGCACGTGGTGGCGGCGGAGCGGTGTGGCGCGGATCCGCAGCTGGCGAACGCGGTGCGGCGCGAGATCGTCGGGCCGGCGTAGCCGCCGGCAAGCTCGCGGACCGTGCGCTCGCCGCGCCCGGCCGCTAGAACGGCGCGCCGCGCCGATGACGAACGACCCCCTGCTCCGCTACCGCGACCGCTTCCCGATCACGCAGCGTTCCAACTACCTGATCAGCAACTCGCTCGGCGCCATGCCGAGCGCTGCACGCGCTGCCGTCGCCAAGTTCCTCGACCAATGGGACACCCGCGGCGTGCGCAGCTGGGGCGATGGCTGGTGGACGATGCAGGAGCAGGTCGGCGACCACATCGCGCACATCCTCGGCGCCACCAAGGGCTCGGTGTCGATGCACCAGAACATCGCGGTCGCGCAGGAGATGATCCTCAGTTGCTTCCGCTTCGACGGCCGTCGCAACAAGCTCGTCTACGCGGACCGCAACTTTCCGAGCGACCAGTACATCCACGAAGCGCGCGCGCGCCTCGGTGCCCGCCTCGTGCGCGTGCCGGCGGCGAGCGATGGCATCTCGACCGAGGGCGAACGCATCGCTGCGGCGATCGACGACGAGACGCTGATCGTCGGCATCGACCACGTGATGTACCGCAGTTCGGCGATCGTCGACCTCGAGCCGATCGTGGCGAAGGCGAGGAAGCACGGCGCGTTCGTCGTGCTCGACGTGTTCCACTCGGCCGGCATCGTGCCGATCGACGTGCAGAAGCTCGGCGTGCACGCGATCGTCGGCGGCGCGCTGAAGTGGCTGTGCGGCGGCCCCGGCAACTGCTTCCTGTGGGTGCATCCCGACGAAGTGAAGAAGCTGCAGCCGACCTTCACCGGCTGGGCCGCGCACAAGAACCCGTTCGCGTTCTCGCCGGAGGGCCAGGACTACCGCGACGACGGCGGCCGCTTCTTCACCGGCACGCCGAACGTGCCAGCACTGTGCTCGGGCAAGGAGGGCATCGCGACGATCGTCGAGATCGGCGTCGACGCGATCCGCAGCAAGAGCCAGCGCCAGAGTGCGCTGCTGATCGCGGCGGCGCAGCGCGCGGGCCTGGCGATCAAGTCGCCGCTCGATGGTGCGCGGCGCGGCGGCCACGTCGCGCTCGACGTGCCGCACGGCTACGCGGTGTGCCAGGCGCTGTCGGCGCGCGAGATCGTCGTCGACTTCCGCCCCGATGCGGGCCTGCGCGTGGCGCCGCACTTCTACAACACCGACGCCGAGGTCGAGGCCGCGGTGGCCGCGATCGCCGACATCCTCGCCAGCAAGGCCTACGAGCCGTTCCTCGCGCAAGCGAAGAAGCCGGGGTGACACCATGCGCATCTGGGACATCAGCGAACCGATCGAGCCCGCGTCGGCGACGTTCCCCGGCGACACGCCGTTCTCGCAGGAATGGGTCGCGCGGCAGGAGAACGGCGCGTCGTGCAACGTCAGCACGATCCGCATGTCGGTGCACGTCGGCACGCACACCGATGCGCCGCTGCACTTCGATCTCGCCGGCCCCGACATCGCCACCGTCGACCTGACCCGGTACCTCGGTCGCTGCCGCGTCGTCGACGTGCAGGGCGAAGGCGCGCTGTCACTGATCCCCGCGCGCGCGATCACCGCGGCGATGCTGGCGGGCGCCGAACGTCTGCTGTTCCGCACGCGGGCCACGCACGACCATCGCGCGTGGGACCCGGCGTTCACCGCGGTCGGCCCGGAAGCCGCGAAGGTGCTGGTGCAGGCGGGCATCCGCCTCGTCGGCATCGACACGCCGAGCATGGACCACGCCGACAGCAAGGAACTCGACGGCCACCACCTGCTCTACGAGGGCGGCGTCGCGATCCTCGAGAACATCGATTTGCGTTCGGTGCCCGCCGGCGACTACGAACTGATCGCGCTGCCGCTGCGCATCGTCAACGGCGACAGCAGCCCCGTGCGCGCGATCCTGCGCGAACTGCCCGCGAAGAACCCATGAGCAAGCGCCCGATCAATCCGAAGGAACTCGCCGCACCGGTCGGCTTCGCGCACGGCTGGCTGGTCGAGCACGGCGAGGCCCGCACGCTGTACCTCGCGGGCCAGTGTGGCTACGACCGCGCCGGCGTCGTCGTGAACCCCGGCGATCTGGTCGGCCAGCTCGACCAGGCGCTCGCCAACATCGGCTGCATCCTTCGCGACGCCGAGCTGGAGTTCGCCGACATCGTGCAGCTGAACTTCTTCGTCACCAGCCGCGACGACTACGCGACCGCGCGCAAGGCGTTCGGCCAGGTGTGGCGCCGGCACTGCGGCAAGCACTACCCGGGCATGGCCATGTTCCAGGTCGTGTCGCTGTTCGACCCGCAAGCCCGCATCGAAGTGCAGGGCATCGCCGCGCGATGAGCGCTCGCTGCACCGCCGTGTTCGGCATGTTGCTCGCCGCCTGCGCCAGCGGTGAAGGCCAATCGCCGAGCGCCTTCGAGCGCGGCGCCGGCGAGGCCAGGGTCGTGCTCGGCCCCGACGGCTTCGGCACGCTCGATGGCCAGCGCATGCCGTTCGAAGCGATCGTGCTGCGGCTGCGCCATCGCACCCGCGCGCTCGGTCTGGACGCGATGCACCGCTTCGTAGTGGCCGTCGGTCAGCAGCAAGGTGTGACCGACGAGGTCGCCGTGCGGCGCATGCAGATCGACCTCGATCGCCTGCTGCAGCAACTGGACATCATGGAAGTCGAACAGGTTGAACTGCTGGGTGGAGTCGCGCGATGAGCGCACTGCGCGCCCACGTCCCGCCCGAACTCGTCGTCTTCGACGTCGACGGCACGTTGCACGACACGTTCCGCTGGTGGAGTCCGATCATCCGCGCCGGCTTGCAGCGCTTCGCGGACCAGCACGGTCTGCAGGTCACGCTGCCGAGCGATCGCGAAGCGGAGGCCGTCGTCGGCATGAAGGACGCTGGCGTCTGGTCGCCGTTCCTGCCCGAAGGCCACAAGCATCGCTGGCAGGAACTGCGCAGCGTGGTGTTGCCGATGGAGGTCGAGGAAGTCAGCCG
>CAMAUH010000133.1 GCA_945861365.1 Candidatus Kuenenia stuttgartensis | reverse complement strand
CTCGTAGATCGACGTGAACTGCTGGCCACAGCCCTGGCCCAGCGCGGTGTTGGTGGCGTCGAACGCGGGTCCGGTCGTCATCAGGATGCGGCCCATCAGGCCGTTGCTCGGAGTCAGCGCGGCGCCGGTGCTGCCGTTCGGCGTCCAGTTGGGGTCACCGATGTCCCATTGCCAGCCCATCCGGTTCAAGGTGTGCGGCACACCTTGGATCGTCGTCGGGAAGGGCGACGAGCCCGTGGTGTACGAGTTGTGCGCGGTGTTCTGGCCGGCCGCCGCGGGCGACCAGTTGCCGATCACGTCGATGACGTCGCCGAGATTGACGCTGACGTTCGCGGTGACCGCGCCGGTGTTGCCGACGCTGCGGAAGGCCACGGCGCCGTTCTTGCGCACCAGGTAGCTCGCGGTGTCGCCCGCCTGCTTCGCCTCCGGCGGCAGCTCGAGCTGCCGGATCAGGAAGTCGGTGGCGGCGGTGAAGTTGAAGCCGCGGCTCAGCAGGTTGTAGATGCTGCCGTGCGGCGGGATGACGGCGAGGTCGCCGCCGAGGTAGCGGATGCGGGTGTTGGCGAGGAAGGACCCGGCGGCGACCGGCCCGAACAGCTGGCTGGCCAGCTCCCCCGCGGCCAAGGTCACTTCGGCCGTGGCGGCGGTCATGCTGACCCCGGCTCCACCGAGCGCGTACTGGGACAACGTCACGCTCGCGCTCTGATCGATGACGTGCACGGCAATGCCGTGCAAACCAGCCGTCAGTGCGAACGGGCTCAGGTTCACCGGGGTGGCCGCCGGGATCCCCAACGTGTTCGTGACGGTGCCACTCGAGACCAGCGTCCACCCCGCCGGACTGTTCAGGTGGCCGACCCGGGTGCCGGCCCGCTCGTAGATCTGGACCGAACCGGTGCCGAGGACCTTCAGGTCCATGCTGGTGATCGTGATCGCCGGCGCAGTGACGTTCAGGTCGAAGTAGACGGTCTTGCCGGTCGACGATCCGTTGAACACCGTCGTCAACGGGCTCTGGGCCACCGCGGTGGTGGGCAGGAACGGCAACGCGGTCAGCGTCGCCACGAGGAGGGCGGGGAGTCGCATGGGGAGGTCCTGGGTCGGGTGTCCCCTGCAAAGGCGTAGTTCCGCCGCCGACCCCATCACGATTGTGCTCTTCGGCGAAGAGTCCGCGGCCCGTGGCGTTCGCGGGTGGTGGGCCGGGCTGTGGCAGCGTGGCGGCGCTGCCTGCCCGCCGCTCGGTCCCGCCACCGCTGTCGCGCGGCGCGCGGCGGCCCCGGCACTGGCCGGGGCCGGCGCAGCCTCAGTTGTTGCCGATCGTGCCGCGGATGCCGTTGCTGATCACCGCGCCGAACGGATTCACCGGCCCGTTGGAGAAGGTCGCCGAGGCCGTGTAGACGCTGACGCCGAGCAGCGCCAGCGGCGGCACCGGCAGCGAGTAGCCGTGGGTGTTGCCGCCCGCGTGGGCCCACACGCTCAGCGAATCGAGCGACGCGCGCAGCTGGCAGCCGGGCATGCCGATGGCTGCCAGGTCGAGGATGCCTGGATCGGACAGGCCGAGGATGTCGACGCCGAAGACGGTCGAGGGGGGCACGTTGGCGAGCTGCAGGTTCCACGACGTGCCGGCGACCGGCCGCGTCGAGGCGGTGAGCGCCAGGGCCGGCGCGTCCGGCGACTGCGTGAAGGTCTCCGCGAACGGGAACAGCGACGAGAAGTCGAACGAGCCTGGGTCGGTGTTGGGCCCGCCCGGCGAGTAGCCGACCAGGTGGGGGCTCGTGCCATTCGCCGACACGCTGCCGAACGCGATCCTGACATCACCGCCGAAGTAGAGCTGGATCTGCATCGTGCTGGGCGTCGGATCCTGGAAGGTGTGCACGCCATCCCAGGTGATGAGCGTCAGCTGCGGCGACTGCTCGATCTTGACCTGGCCGCTGCCCGGCGAGGCGGGGTTGTAGTCGTGCCAGGCCCAGAACGCGGTCTGCGGCGCGTTGAGCATTGCCGACGCCGAGGGCTGGTAGCCGATGCCGTTGCCTGTCGCCTGCGAGACGAAGCCATTCGAGCAGATCGTGACGCCGGTCCAATTCAGGAAGGCCCCGGGCGCCAACGGCACGGTCACCTCGGAATCGTCCGTGAGGTTCAGCGTCACCGGGGTCCCCACCGACCCGACCGGCAACAAGGAGCCGATCATGTTGATGTTCCAGCCGTAGTTCGTCACGTACATGTGGACCACCTTGTTGGCGAGATCGAAGAGCGCCGGCGCCATCAGCTCGTAGATCGACGCGAACTGCTGGCCGCAACCGGTGCCGAGCACGGTGTTGCTGGCGCCGATCGGCGGCTCGGTCGTCATCAGGATGCGACCCAGCTGGCCGGATGTCGGTGCCAGGTAGCCGCCGGTGCTGCCGCTCGGCGTCCAGTTCGCGGCGCCGATGTCCCACTGCCAGCCGCAGCGGGTCAGCGTATGGGGCACGCCCTGGATCGTCGTCGCGTAGGACACCATGGACGCGGTGTAGGAGTTGTGCGCGCTGAAATTGCCGGCGGCCGCCGGCGACCAGTTGCCGATCACGTCGACGACGTCGCCGATCTGGATGGCGAGGTCCGGGGCGACGGCACCGGGGTTGCCGACGCTGCGGAACGCCACCGCACCGTTCTTGCGCACCAGATAGCTGGCGGTGTCGCCGGCTTGCTTCGCATCCGCCGGGAGATCGAGCTGGCGGATCACGAAGTCGGTCGCCGCCGTGAAGTGGAAGCCGCGGCTCGCTGCGTTGTAGATGTTGTTGTGCGGCGGGATGCCGGTCAGGTCACCGACCAGGTAGCGGATGCTGGTGTTGACGACCCAGCTGCCGAAGACGCCGCCGCCGAAGGGGGTCGCCGTCACCTCGCCGGAGTTCAGGGTCAGCTCGGCGGTCGCGACCGTCGTCGGCGTGAAGATGGCGTTGGTGATGATGTGGTCGACCGACCCGACCGCGTGCAGGGCGATGCCGGTCACGCCGGCGCCGAGCGAGAAGGGCGCGAAGCTCAGCGGCGTCGGCACGCCCGCCTGGGCGTTGGTGACCGTCGCGGTGCCGCGCAGCGTCCAGCCGGCCGGGTTGGCCTGGTTGCCGAGCCGGGTGCCGGTGCGCGTGTAGATCTGCACCGAACCACTGCCGAGCAGGTTGAGGTCCATGCCGGTGAGGGTGATCGCCGGCGTGGTGACGTTCAGGTCGAAGTACAGGTAGTCGCCGATGGCACCGGCGGCGAAGCTGGAGAACACCGTCGTCAACGGGCTTTGGGCCGCGGCGGTCGAGGGCAGGAACGGCAATGCGGTCAGCATTGCGACGAGGAGGGCGGGGAGTCGCATGGGAGGTCCTGGTTCGGTTCGCCCTGAAGGCGAGGTCCGGTCGCCGATCCCATCATGATTTTCCGCAGCGCCCGGCGACCCGTCGCGATCGCTGGCCCGGCGCCGCGGCGGCAGGCCGGCGGCAAATGCCGGGGGCGTGGCGCTACGCTGCTGCGCCGCCATGTACCCGCCGTCGCTGCCGCCGCTCCCCGCCAGGTTCCTCGCCGTCGCGCGCGCCGCGTTGGTCGCCTTCGCCGTGGCGCCGGTGGTGGCGCAGCAGGCCGTCTGGAAGCTGCCGCAGCGTGGTGCTGCCGAGTACCGCAGTGCGCCGCAGGCAAAGAGCGGCACCGCCGAATCGCTGGCCGCAGCCAACAAGCTCGACCCGAAGGACGCGCCGCCGCCAGGCTTCGTGCCGCACTTCCAGCCTTCGCCGTGGTTGTGCCAGGGCGAACTGGCGGCGGACCAGCGCGCGGTCGGTGACGAGCCGCGCGATCTGCGCGACGTGCTGCGTGCGATCGCGTTCGACCTGCGGCTCACCGGCGCTGCCAAGGCGCGCTATCGGCGGTTGGTCCCGTTCGGCGATCTGGTGTTCACCGGCAAGGTCGAGGCCCCGGCGGCGGATGGCAAGCAGACGCTGCGCCTCGACGTGACCACCGAGGACCCCGAGGTGCGACCGGGCGAATCGAAGGCGCTGCTGCAGAAGTGGGTGCGCCCGCTGTGCAAGCACAAGGCGACCGGCACGCTGCGCTTGACGCGCACGTTCGACGCGGCGAAGGGTGTCGTCGCGGACTTCGAAGGTGAGCTGGCGCTCGTGTTCGAGGAGCAGAAGGGCAAGTTCCGCAAGCTCGTCGTCAGCGACCACTGGCAGCTCGTCGACGTGCACGACAACCAGGATGCTGCGTTCCGTGGCGCCGTGGTGAAGGGCATCCGCGACGGCGCCAAGTGGCTGCAGCGCGAACTCGGCGACCTGCTGCGGCCGAGCCTGAAGGACCAGGACGATGGCCTGCGCAGCTACGGCAGCGGGCGGTTGGCGCTGGCGTTGCTGACGCTGCTGCACGCCGAGGTGCCGCCCGACGATCCGGTGGTCGCGGCCGGGTTCGACGAACTGCGCAAGCGGGTGCTGGTCGACACCTATTCGCTGGCGGTCGCGCTGATGGCGCTGGCCGAGCGCTACACGCCGCCGGGCGAAGCGGACCTGCTGCGTTCGGGCACGCTGGTGGCACCTCGGCCGCGGCAACTCAGCGAAGCCGATCGCAAGCTCGCCGAAGAATGGGTGACGAAGCTGCGCCAGAACATCGACACGCGCGGCGACCCGGCCTACCGGATGGCGTTCAACTACACGGCCGGTCCGCGCTTCGACAACTCGGTCAATCAGTATGGCCTGCTCGGCCTCTATGCCGCGTCGCTGTGCCAGATCGAGATCCCGGTCACCGTGTGGCGCGCCACCGCCAACTACCAGCTCGAGGTGCAGTGCGACGACAACAATCGCGAGCTGCGGCCCGATCTGGTCACCTACAAGGAACTGACGGCGCTGCAGCAGGCGGAGCCGGGCAAGGGCAAACGCACCACCGGCGGCGGCCTCGTGCCCGTGCGCGGTTTCGCCTACCACATGCCGGACAAGCCTCCGTACGGGTCGATGACCGCGGCAGGCGTCGGCAGTCTGGTCATCTCGCGCTTCGGCCTGCTGCGCGCCGGCCAGGGCAAGGCCGACGTGATGCCGAAGATCGATGCCGGCATCCAGAGCGGGTTCGCCTGGCTCGGCGCGGAGTTCCACGTGCGCTGCAACCCCGGCGACGTCGACCACGCCGACGACAGCTACTACTACTACCTCTATGGCCTCGAGCGAACGTGTGAGCTGGCCGGCGTGGCGCTGCTCGGCGGCCGGGATTGGTACTACGAAGGGGCGCTGCAGATCCTGCCGCAGCAACAGAAGAACGGCGCGTTCCGGCCCGAGCATCCGCGCGGCTATCTGCTCGAGTCGACCTGCTTCGCGGTGCTGTTCCTGAAGAAGGCGGCGCTGCCGCCGATCACCGGCGGATGAGTCCGCGCCCGCTCGCTCTCGGCAAGGTCGCGATCGGCATGCCCGCCGTGCAGGCGGCGCTGTCGGGCTACAGCGATCTCGCGATGCGCACCGTCGCGCGCGAACACGGTGCGCCCTACGCGCTGAACGAGGTCGTGCTCGACGAGCTGGTGCTGCAGAAGGGCAAGCTGCAGCGGCGCATCCTGTCGGTGCCCGAGCACGACCATCCGGTCGGCGGGCAGCTGATGGGCAGCCGGCCGGAGACGTTCGGTCGTGCGGCGCGCGAGATGGTGAACGCCGGCTACGACGTCGTCGACATCAACTTCGGTTGCCCGGTCAACAAGGTGCTCGGCCGCCGCCGCGGCGGTTGGTTGCTGCAGGACCCCGACACCGCGCTGGCGATGGTCGATGCAGTGCTGCAATCGGTCGCCGGCGATGCGCCGGTCACCGTGAAGATGCGGCGCGGCAGCGACGACTCGCCGGCCGCCGAAGCGCGCTTCTGGACGATCCTCGAAGGCGCGATCGCGCGCGGCATCACGGCGGCGACGGTGCATCCGCGCACCGTCGAGCAGAAGTACCAAGGTCCCAGCCGCTGGCCGTTCCTGGCCAAGGTGAAGGCGCACGTCGGCGCGTTCCCGATCCTCGGCAGCGGCGACCTGTTCTCGGCGTTCGATGTCGTGGCGATGCTGCGCGAGACGAACGTCGACGGCGTCACCGTCGCGCGCGGCTGCATCGGCAATCCGTTCGTGTTCACGCAGATCGCCGAGCTGCTGGCGGGGCGGCCGGCGCTGCGGCCGACGATGGCCATGGTGCGCGCGGCGCTGGCGCGGCATTGGCAGCTGGCGGTGCCGTTCTACGGCGACGAACGGCGCGCGCTTCCGCATGCGCGCATGCACGCGATCAAGTACGGGCAGTACCACCGCGATCCGGTGTGGGCGCGTGAGCGCATGGTGACGATGCGCGGGCCGGAGCACTGGGTGCCGCTGGCGGAGGAGGTGTTCGCCGATCGCTTCGACGAGGGTCGTGCGTGCTTCCTGACGCCGCAGGACGCGGTGGTGCCGGCGCTGCAGAGCTGCACCGAGTGACCTCTCGTGGCCGTTGGGGCCGTCGGTGCGAAGGGTCCACGACCGAGCCGCAGCTGCCATTCCCGTCAGCGTGGCTGGAAGGCGGCCCGGCTGGCGACCTGCGCGCGGATCCTGCTGCGCCATCGCGCCAGCGTGGCAAGCAGCACATCCGTCTCGTAGGGATGCGTTCGTCGGGCGGCTTCGAGGTCTGCGAAGGCTTGGTCGGCGCCGAGTGGGTGGTGCGCCTGCAAGTCCTCTTCGCCACCGTCCGGATCCAGCGTGGTCTCGCGCAACGCGCGCAGGATGTGCTCGAGAGCGGACGGCTGCGTCCGTTCGAAGCGCTGGTCGGCGACCAGCATCGCGAACATGCCGAGGTCGGCTCGGGTGTAGCCATGCAACAGGTGCCCGGCGAACTGCTGCCGGCGCGAGGGATAGCTGCGGTCGCCGCCTTGCGGGTCGTCATGGAACCAGTCGATCAGCACCGCGCAGGCCGCGTCGTGCTGCAAGTCCCACAACAACAGCGCGCAGTCGGTGCGGTCGAACGGTGAGCGGCGATCCTGTGGCCAGTCGAGGGCTTCGCGCAGGATCGGCAACGCGTTGCCCGGCTGCAGGCGCGCCGCGCCCTGGAAGAACGTGAGGTCGTTGCGTTCGCGGCCGAGCTGCAGCAGTGCCGTGGCATCCTCGGCCTCGAGGCCGAGGCGATCGGCGCGCGCGAGCACGAACTTCGCGAAGCCCCGTTCGAAGCCGCCGTAGCTCTCGATCGCCAGCTCGGTGCCGTCGATGCGCGGTGGTTCGCCGCGCAACAACCGCAGCAGGTTGTCGCGACCGAGGCGGCGCGCCGAGGTCTCGAGCAGGATCTCGATGTCGGGCCACACGCCGAGCAGTTCCCGGTACTTGTCGTGCATCAGGCCGAGGCGGGCGATCTCCCGCGCGCCGCGAGGTGCCGCGTCGATCGCGCGCATCGCCGCGACCAGCGGCTCCTGGCCCCAACGATTCGTGCTGCTGACGCCATGCGTCGCCAGCGAGAACTGCAGGCGCAAGCAGGCCGCGGTCGGTGCCAGCTGCTGCTGCTTGCTGCACCACGCATCGAACTCCGCCGTGCCTGGCAACGGCGCGCCCCAGGCCTGCAGCCAGCTGAGCACCTCGTCGCGCAGCTTCCGCGTGCAGCGTTCGGGGTTCGCAGCGTGCCATCGTTCGATTTCGTCCGTGCTCTCCCAGCCGTGCAGCTGCCTCTCCCGCCACGGGATGCTGGCCGGATCGAGCGCCGCGGCCCCGAGGGTCGGCAGCCAGCGTGCGTCGGCGAGCTGATAGAGCCCCCACGCCGCCCACAGACGCACCTTCGGTTCGTCGTGCAGCACGTGTTCGGCGAGCCGCTCCGGTTCGTGGTACGCCAGGGCTCGGGCAGCTTGCATCGCTTCGCGGTGCGCGGTGCAGGCCTCGCGCGGGAACGGTCGGCCCAGTTCGTTGGCGTTGGTCAGCAGGCCTTCGACGACATAGGGGAGGGAGCGGGCCGCTGCCACGAACTGCTCGACGCGCTGGGTGGCGAGCTGTTCCAACTCCGCAGGCGACAGCCGCCTTCGCTTCACCGGCTCTTGCGCGACCATGGCTGCGCTCGCGCAGATGCAGATTGCGGCCAGGATGCAGGCCGCGCCGCCACGGGTGCCGGAGGTCATTGGGGTCATGAAAGCGGTTGGACGGTGCACGCGCCGGCGTTCTGCCGGGCGTCTCGCACAAGTCGTCGCCGGGTGGGGGGCGGACGGTGTTAGCCACCTGGCTGGCCTGGTTCACCAGTGGTCTACGATGCGAGGCCCATGCGATCCCGGTTCCTCGCGTTCCTGTGTGCGGTCCTGTCGCCGGCCGCCGCCGTGGCGCAGTGCACCAACCTGCTGGTGCCGATGCCGTTCGGCGCCGACGCCGCCGTGCTGGTGCTGCAGACGACGCACAACGGCGACGTCCTTCTCGCCGGCGAGTTCACCACCGCGCTCGGCGTGCCGGCCAATCGCATCGCGCGATGGAACGGCGCCAGCGTCACCGCGCTCGGCACCGGCCTGAACGGTCCGGTGCGCGCGGTGCTCGAACTGCCGAACGGCGACCTCGTCGTCGCGGGCAGCTTCTCGACCGCCGGCGGCGCGCCCGCCAACAACATCGCGCGCTGGAACGGCAGTGCGTGGTCGCCGCTCGGCACCGGCGTCGCGGGCCCGCTGTACGCGTTGGCGCGGCGCAGCAACGGCGACCTGTTCGCCGGTGGCGACTTCGCCGACCGCGTGCGGCGTTGGGACGGCAGCACCTGGTCGAGTCTCGGGCTCGCTGCTGTTCCATCTCCCGGTGCGCGGGCGCTGCACGTGCTGCCGAACGACGACCTCGTCGCGTGCGCGCCGTTCCTGCTGATCGCCGGTTCGCAGGTGCATTACGCGGGGCGCTGGGATGGTGCGGTGTGGACGCCGATGCCCGGTGTGCCCGGCGGCACGCCGTTGGGCAGCAAGGTGTTCGCCAACGGCGATCTGCATCTGCTCGGCGCGTTCCTGACGATCGGCATCCTGCGGTGGAACGGCGCCAGCTGGGTGGCGCTGGCGAGTGGCGTGCCATTCGGCGGCGTCTACGCGCTCGACCAGCTGCCGAATGGCGACCTGCTCGCGGGTGGCACGTTCTTCTACATCGGCACCAATCCGACGGCGCGCAACTTTGCGCGCTGGAACGGCACCACGTGGACTCCGTTTGGCGTCGGCGTCAACGGTCCGGTGCTGAGCCAGCTGGTGCTGCCGAGCGGCGACGTGCTGTTCGGCGGGAGCTTCACGTCGGTCGATGGCCAGCCCGCCAGCAACCTCGCGCTGTTGACGACGACGTGCCCCGCGACGGCGGTGTCCGGTGGTGCGGGCTGCGTCGGCGCCGCCGGGCCGGTCGCGCTGGTCGCTACCGCGCTGCCGTGGCTCGGTGCCGTGGCGCGCTCGCGCGCGACGGGGTTGCCGCACAACGCCTTCGCGGTCGGTGTGCTCGGCTTCGCATCCGCGGCCATTGCGCTGCCGGCGATCCTGCCGCAGGGCGTCGCCGGGTGCTCGCTGTGGGCGCAGCCGGACCTGTTGAGTCTGCACGCTGCCAACGCCGGCGCGGCCGAGCTGACGATCACGCTGCCGAACACCGCGACGCTGGTGGGGCAGGTCCTGCACCAGCAGGCCGCG
>CAMAUH010000132.1 GCA_945861365.1 Candidatus Kuenenia stuttgartensis | reverse complement strand
CGGCGTGATGCGCCACTGCGACGTCGTCGTCGCCGCCGACACCGGGCCGCTGCATCTCGCCGCCGCCGTCGGCGCGCGCTGCGTCGCGCTGTTCGGCCCGAAAGACCACCTGCGCTATGGCCCGCGCGCGCACACCACGCCGCCGCACGAAGTGCTGTTCCAGCCGGTGCCCTGCCGCCCGTGCAAGCGCCGCACCTGCGCGAGCCCGCAGTGCGTACTCGGCATCGCGGTCGACGCGGTCGAGGCCGCGGTGCTGCGCCAACTGGCGAAGGCCGGATCCCCATGAGCCCGATCCAGACCACGGTCATCCGCCATCCGAAGGAACGCATCGCGAAGTGCTCGCTGCGCTTCCTGCACGAGCGGCCCGAGATGACGTTCCTGCGCGCGCGGCCGGGCTTCCGGTTCGACGCGACGGGGTTCCTGCTGCTGGCGGTCGATGCACCGCCGCTGTCGACCGCCGATGCCGGCCACCCGCTGCTGCTGCTCGATTCGACGTGGCGGTGGCTGCCGCAGGTGCGCGCGTGCGTCGGCGGCACCCCGATCGAACGTTCGATCCCGGGCGCGCTGCGCACCGCGTATCCGCGCACCAGCAAGGTGTTCGAGGATCCCGCCGGCGGCCTCGCGTCGATCGAGGCGCTGTATGTCGCCCGCAAGCTGCTCGGCGACGACGACCCGACGCTGCTCGAGGGCTACCACTGGAAGGCAGAATTCCTCGCCAGCCTGGCGGCGCCGCACGCCGGCTGAAGCCCTCCGACCGCCGGCGGCACCGGCCAGGCCCGGCGTTTTCCCCGATGCCAGGGCAAGAAGCTTCCCCGTGGAGAAGGCGGGCGGGCTCGACACATCAAGGAGACATAGTATTCTCCCGGACCCCTTGGCTGGCATGGTGCCGGCCAGGTCAGTCCCACCAATCACCTTGGTTCCCATGCGATACCTCAGCCTGTCCCTCATGCTGGCAGTGGCCTCGTCCGCCGTTGCCCAGACCTTCACCCTGCCGACCCTGGCCGGCGGCGCCAACGGCGGCAACGTCGGTGGCGGCGTCTACTTCGACCTGCAGGTCAACACGACCATCACGTTGACGTCGATCGACTTCCGCACCGGCGGCGCGACGTTGGCTGGCACCAACGCGTTCGTCGACCTGTGGCTCGGCCCGAGCACCTACCTCAACAACATCTACACGGCAGGCCTGTGGACCAAGGTCGGCTCGACGGCTCCGACCACGGTCATCGCTGGCCAACAGCTGGTGACGAACCAGACCATCATCCCGGTGCCGCAGATCGCGGCGGTCACGCTCGCGCCCGGCACCTACGGCTTCGCGCTGAAGTCGAACAACCACTCGCACGGCTACACGAACGGCCTCACGTGCACCAGCTCGACGGTCCCGGGCAGCTGCTCGAACTCGTCGTTCAGCACGGCGCACCTGACCCTCCGCGGCGGCGCCGCGCAGAACGCGTTCCTGCAAGCCCTGCCGGCTGGCACCGCGTTCAGCCCGCGCATCTTCAACGGCGCGCTCACCTACACCCTCGGCGGCACGCCGATCACGTTCGCGCAGCGTGAGAGCTACGGCAAGGGCTGCTACTCCCGCTACCGCTCGTTCTACGAGTTCTGGCCGTCCTCGGTGTCGGTCGACCTCAGCAACACCTCGATGCTGCTGACGTACAACGCCGGCAACAACACCTACAGCGCCACGGCGGGCACGACGCCGGTGCTGGCGCCGGTCTCGGCCAACCTCGCGATGCTGGACGACGAGAACCGCGTCATCCCGCTGGCGAACGGCCAGCCGATCATCTACCCCGGCGTCGGCGGTCCGGGCCTCGCGCTGACCCAGGTCGAGATGTGCTCGAACGGCTACATCAACCTGAACGGCACCAACCCGGTCGGCACCGGCAACCCGACGGTCGCCGCGTTCCTCGGCGGCACGCCGATCATCGGCAACTGGCACGACATGGATCCGTCGGTCGCGCCCGGCTCGACGCACTACGACTTCGATGTCGCCTCCAGCACCCACGTCTTCACGTGGCTGAACTGCAACGACGCCACGATCGCGGCCTCGCCGAACACGTTCCAGATGGCTTTCTATGCCAACGGCAACGTCGAGCTCCGCTGGGGTGTCATGAGCCAGGCTGGCGGTGGCGGCTGGCCGACCCTGGTCGGCTTCTCGCCCGGCCTGCCGTCGCTCGACCCGACCAGCCGTGACATCTCCCTGTCGCTGCCGTTCTCGACGGACAGCACCGACCAGAACGCGCTGGCCCTTGCTGGCGACGTCAACCCGGTCATCGGCTCCACCGTCAACCTGACCACGAGCAACCAGACCGGCCTCAACCTCGGTCTGACCTTCGTGTGCCTGGCGGACCTGGCGCCGTTCTCGCCGGTCGGCCTGGACCTGGCCGTGATCCAGGCGCCTGGCTGTGTCGCCAACGTCGACATCAACCAGGGTGTCGGCAACGTCATCTCGAACCTCGGCCTGCCGGGCCTGAGCATGACGGTCGGGTTCCCGATCCCGAACCAGGTCTCCATCGTCGGCGGCAGCTTCTTCTGCCAGTCCGTGTGGCTCGATACCACCCAGAACGCCGGTGGCCTGATCACGTCGAACGCCCTGCGCCTGCGCGTCGGCTCGTTCTGATTCCTGCGACCACGTAGGCGGGCTTCGGCCCGCCCTCGGCCGAACGGCTGCTGGCACCCGGTGCCGGCAGCCGTTCGCGTTTCCAGCGCCAACGTGCGGCGAAGCCGCTCAGCGGCTCGCGCCGATCGCCTTGCGGAACGCGGCCTCGCCACCGACCACCGGCAACGCGAGCGACGTCGCATCGAGGTCGATGGTCAGCTCGGTGCCCGGCGCCGGCCACAGCGTGAAGTCGCGGTCGCTGGCGAACAGCAAGAGGCCGATGCGCTTGCCCTTCACGAGCATCTGGTCGTCGGGCTGCAGATCGAACGCGAGGTCGTAGGCCTTGCCCGGCACCAGCGGTTCCCCCTGCCGTTGCGACGCGTGGTTCTGCGGATCCGCCCAGCCCCGCGTGATGACGTTGTCGGTGATGCGCCCGCCGTCGGTCCACGGCAACTGCACGAGCCACACCGAGAAGTTGGTCGCGGGCTTGCTGCTCGCGAGCCGCACCGTCAACCGGCAGGTGCCAGACAGGTGCAGCGGCTCGACCAGCGGCGGCGTCGCGTACAGCAGCCGATGCGGCGACGTGGCGGCCTTGGCCAACTCGGCGCCCGCGATGGCGACATCGTCGACCAGCTTCTCTGCCTTCTGGCCGGGCAGCGCGTCCGCGAGCAGTTCACCGATCGCGGCACCGCCGGCGCGCGGATGCAGCACCACCGGCACCGCGGCCGGGTGCGGATAGTCGGCGTACGCCGTGGGCTCGTTGCCGCTCACGTCCTCGCGCACGATCCAGCTGCGCGGGTCCTTCTCGACGCCGTTGTCGATGCCGTACAGGAAGCGCGTGAACCAGCGGTTGCGCAGCGCCAGCGGCGGCGGGCCGCCGTGGCCGCCTTGGTGGAAGTAGGCCATGCACGGCACGCCCTTCTGCTTCAGCGCGGCATAGATGCGCACGCTGTGCTCGGGCATCACGTTCCAGTCGTTGAAGGCATGCGCCATCAAGGTCGCGGCGCGCAGCGGCGCCAGGTCGTTGAGGTAGTCGCGACCGGCCCAGAAGTCGTTGTAGTCGCCGTGCCGGCGATCGAAGCCGCCCAGCATCGCCTCGTCGCGCACCTTCTGGTTGCACCACGCGCGCCGCTCGGGGTTGCCGCTGTTGATGAAGTCGTAGAGCACGTCGATGTCCTCCCCCATGTAGCCGCCGGGGTGCCGGACCAGGCCGTGGCTCCGGTAGTAGTGGTAGTACGACGTGTTCGGCGCGATCGGGATGATCGCTTCGAGGCCGGCGACGCCGGTGGTCGCAGCGGCGAGCGGCAGCGTGCCGTTGTACGACGTGCCGGTCATGCCGACCTTGCCGCTGCACCAGGTCGCCTTCACCTCGACGTCGCCATCGATCGTCGTGTAGCCCTTCGCGCGACCGCACAACCAGTCGATCACGGCCTTCGGCGCCAGCGACTCGTTGTCACCGCCGACGGTCGGGCAGCCTTGCGAGAAGCCGGTGCCCGGCGACGACGAGTGCACGACGGCGAAGCCGCGCGGCACCCAGGTCTTCACCTCGGTCGGCGCGATCATGCCCGGCTCCTTGCCGGGGGCGATCGGCGGCATCGCACCGCGCGCGGGTGGCTCGGCGCCGACTTCCTGCTTCGGATCCCAGAACCAGCGGCTGTCGGTGCCGCCAGTGCCGGCGAAGTACGGGCTCGTCTCGTAGACCACCGGCACCTTCAGGCCTTCGGTGTCGGTCTGCTTCGGCCGGGTGACGTCGACGTGCAGGCGATCCGGCTTGCCATCGCCGTCGGAATCGAACGGCGCCTCGACCCACAGGAAGTGGCGGATCCAGTCCGCCGGCTCGTTGAAGCCGGCGCGAACCTGCGCCTGGCCATCGGCGAACACCGGCAACGTGCGCGCGGGTTGCTGGGCAGCGACCGGCAGCGCCGCCAGCAGCGCGGCGCCGACAGAGCACAGCAGGCAGGGGACACGGGACACGGGAACGACGAACGTCATGCTCGGGACTCCTCGATGGCACCAGCGCACCCCGCACCGCAGCGCGCGGGCGGCGGCATCGCGCCGCGGCGCGAGTGTTAGCAGACCGGGCCGGCGCGAGCCCCCGCCGCGTCGCGGAATCGCCGGGCGGCAGTTCGCGCGCGACCGCGACTTCGCGATGGGCAGGCGGATGCCATGCGTGTGCGACCGTGGCATGCTGGTGCGATGCCTTCTCGTCTCGGCCTGCTCGCGGCGGTCCTCGGACTGTGCGCCGCGTCGATTCCCGCGCAGGATCCACAGCCGGCCGGGCCCGCGGCACGCATCGACTTCGCGGCCCGGATCCAGCCGCTGCTGGCCGAGTTCTGCTTCGATTGCCACGGCGAGGAGAAGTCGAAGGGCAACCTGCGCCTGTCGCGCCTCGACCCGGCGATGCCCGACCGCGCCAGCGCCAACGCGTGGCGGCACGCGCTCGACATGATGCACGCCGGCGAGATGCCGCCGAGCGACGAGCCGCAGCTCAGCGATGCCCAGCGGCGGCTGGTGGTGCAGTGGCTGACCGAATCGCTGGCCGACGCCGCCGCGCGGCTGAAGGGCGAGCAACGCGTCGTGATGCGGCGCCTGACCCGCGACCAGTACACCAACGCGCTGCAGGACCTGCTCGGGGTGCCGATCGAGTTCGGCCAGGTGATGCCGGCCGAAGCCAAATCGGAGCTGGGCTTCACCAACAACGGCGACGTGCTCAACGCCTCGCCGCTGCTGCTGGACTACTACCAGGAGGTCGCGCGCAACGGCCTGGCGCAGGCGATCGTCGTGGGCCCGCGCCCGACGCCGACGCGCTACCGCATCACGTTCGGTCGCGGCCTCGGCAAGGGCCACGTCGCGGGCAGCACCGGTGGCTACCAGGCGGTGCCGCTCGAGACCGACGACTTCCGGCTCGACCTGCTCGATGCCGCAGGCAACGACATCGTGCCCGCCGACGCCGCGCAGAAGCAGGTCCAGGAACGCCTGCGGCGCCGCATCAGCATCGGCCTGCGCGGGTCGGGGCAGGACCGCTTCCGCGTCGTCGACGAGGGCATGATGCTGCTGTCGGCGCTGCCGCATCGGGAGAAGCCCGCCGAATCGTGGCAGGGCCCCTCCCCCAACCTCGCGCTCGAGATGCAGCGCTGCTGGCCCGAACGCGGCGCCTTCGTCATGCGCGTCACGGCAGCGCGCGGCTACGTGCCGCCGCTGCGCCGCGAGCTGCTGATCGCACTGGATGAACGGGTGGCCATGGCGACGTGGTCGGCCACCGACGGCCTGCAACCACCCGCTGGCGCGATCGTGCTGAGCGCCGCCAAGGGCGAAGAACTCGAGAACATGCGCCTCGACGCCGCTGGCGAGACGTTGCAGACCATCGAGGCGCCGAAACAAAGCCGCGTGCGCCTCGAACTCGACCTGCCGCACGACGGCTTCTACCAGGTCGATCTCGTGCACCAACCAGCGGCCGCGGCGGCGATGCCGTCGGTGCGCCTGACCGTCGCCGGCAACCATCTCGACCATCGGCCAGCCGCCACCGCCGAACAGCTGCAGCAGCCGCGCGTCGTCACCGCGCTCGGCGCGATCGGCATGCGCGCCGGCCGCCACCACGTGCGCCTCGGCGGGCCGTTCTTCGTCGGCTTCTCGCACGTGGTCGTCACGCCGATGCCGGCCGCCCACCCGCTGGTGCAGCGCCTGCAGGCGCGCGAAGCCGAACAGAACCAGGCCCTGGCGCACCTGACGCCGGTCCTCCGCGCCTACGCCGGCACGCGCACCGACGACGGCATGGACTACCGGACCTTCGGCGAACCGCTGGAAGTCGAAGCACCGCTGGCGGCGCCGCGCACCTACGAGTTCGTCGGCCGGCTCGAGAACCTGCCGATCCCGGAGCCCGAGTCGGGCGACACCGAAGAGCTGTCGGGGTTCCTGCTGCTCGGCCTGTGGAACGACCACCTGGTCAAGTCGCCGAAGCAGACCGGGCCGCCGCTGCTGGTCCACGCGATCGAGTTCGAAGCGCCGTGGTTCGAGTCGTGGCCGCCGCGCTCGCACACCGCCATCTTCCCGCCGAGCGGCGACGTCGATCTCGCGCAGAAGGGTGCTGCCCGCGACGCCTACACCGCGCAGGTGCTGCAGCGCTTCCTCGAGCGCGCGTTCCGGCGCCCCGCCGAGGCTGGCGAAGTCGATCGCTACCTCGCGTTCTGGCACTCGATCGAAGACCAGCACGCGGTCTACGAACACGGCGTGCGCGAAGTGCTGGTGGCGATGCTGTGCTCGCCCAACTTCCTGTTCCTGGTCGAACCGGACGACGCCACCGCGAAGCTGTCCGAGACGGCGCTGGCGGTGCGCCTCGCGTTCTTCCTGTGGAACTCGCCGCCCGACGCGACGCTGCGGGAACTCGCCGCCGCCGGCACGCTGACCGCGCAGTTGCCGGCGCAGGTGGACCGCCTGCTGGCCGATCCGCGCGCGACGCGGTTCGTGCGCATGTTCACGCACGAGTGGCTGCGGCTCGACCGCCACGCGGCGATGACGATCGACCCCGACCGGCATCCCGACTACACGCGCTTCGTCAAGCGCGACATGGCCGAGGAGACGCTGCACTTCGTGCAGCACGTGCTGCAGCAGGATCTCAGCGTGCTGACGTTGATCGACTCCGACTTCGCGATGCTGAACCAGAACCTCGCCGAGTTCTATGGCATCCCTGGCGTGCTCGGCCCGCACGTCCGGCCGGTGCCGGTGACGAAGGAACAGCAGCGCGGCGGGTTGCTGACGCAGGGCTCGTTCCTGGCCGGGCATTCGAACGGCCTCGAGCCGCACACGATCAAGCGCGCCGTCTGGCTGAAGCAGCGCATCCTCGGCACGCCGCCACCCGAGCCGCCGCCGAACGTGCCGGCCCTCGACCCGACCACGCCCGGCTTCGACAAGATGACGCTGCAGCAGCAGCTGGCCGCCCACCGCGACAAGGCGTCGTGCCGCGACTGCCACGCGTCGATCGACCCGTTCGGCGTCGTGTTCGAGCGCTTCAGCGCCGTCGGCCGCCTCGAGACGCGCCGCAAGGACCAGGACATCGATGCGCGCTCGACGCTGCCCGACGGCAGCGAGGTCGATGGCATGGCGGGCATCATCGGCTGGCTGCAGCAGCACAAGCGCGACACGGTGACCCGTTCGCTGATCGAGCACCTGTTCGCGTACGCGCTCGGCCGCGACCTGTCGTTCGCCGACGCGCCCGAGATCGACGCGATCCTGCACGGCGTGCAGGCCGACGGCTATCGTGCCCGCGCCCTGCTGCGTCGCATCGTCCAGAGCCACGCCTTCACGCACCGGTGATGCCCCCCATGACCAAGCCGAACCTGCAACTCGATCGTCGCACGTTCCTCCGCGGTGCTGGCGTCGCGGTGGCGCTGCCGTTCCTCGACGTGATGCGGACCGGCCCGGCCCCCGAACCGGCGCGGCGCATGGTCTGCGTCTACTTCCCGAACGGCGCCTCGATGCCGGAAGAGGACGACACGAAGTGGAACAAGTGGCGCTGGTTCCCCAACCGCGCCGGCGCCGACTACCAGTTCACCGAGGTACTGAACTGCCTCGAGCCGTTCCGCAGCAAGCTGTCGCTGCTCGGCGGCCTCAGCCACCCGCTGAGTCGCGAACTGCTCGGCCACCTCGCCGGCGACACGTGGCTGACCGCCGGCGATGCGCGCGGCGACACCTACGTGAACCGCGTGTCGGTCGACCAGGTCGCCGCCGAATCGCTGAAGCGCCACACGCGCTACCCGTCGCTGGTGTTCTCGACCGACGGCGGCGTCGGCTACAAGTCGCGCGTGTCGACCATGTCGTTCGACCACAGCGCGCGCCCGATCCCGGCGGAGCACCACCCGCGCCGCATCTTCGAACGCTACTTCGCGCCGAACGGCGGGGCGTCGACGGCCGAACGGCGGCAGAGCCTCCGCCAGGGCAAGCAGATCGTCGATCTCGTGCTCGAGGACAGCAAGCGCTTGAACCAGCGCCTGGGCAAGAGCGACCGCGACAAGCTCGACCAGTACATGGCGTCGCTGCAGGCCGTCGAGGAACAGGTTCGTCGCAACGAAGCGTGGCTGGATCGCCCACTGCGCCCGTTCGACAGCAGCCACATCGATCTCGATGCCGCGGCCGACGTCGACCCGGGCCGCTACCTGCGCACGATGTACGACCTGATCGCGCTCGGCCTCGAGACCGACATCGCGCGCGTGGCGACGTTCCAGACCGGCCGCGAGGACGGCATGGGCTTCGCCGACCACTTCCCGTCGCGCGCGCTCGGCATCAAGCGCGGCCACCACACCATCAGCCACGACACGCACGACGGCCATTGGGAGGAGTGGGGTCGCTACGACCAGTGGCACGCGCAGCAGTTCACCCACTTCCTGCAGCGGCTGGCGAAGGTCCAAGACGAACACGGCAGCCTGCTCGACAGCACGGTGGTGCTGTACGGCAGCTGCTGCAGCACGACGCACAACGCGCGCAACTACCCGACGGCGCTGGTCGGCGGCGGCCACATGGGCCTGCGGCATGGCAGCTACCGGAAGTACGACGAAGCCGTGCCGTTCAGCAACGTGCTGCTCGGCATGCTGCGCAGCGTCGGCGTGCCCGCCGAGACGTTCGCCGACAGCACCGGCTGGCTGCCCGAAGTGTTCGGCGGATGATGCGGGTGTCGTCGCTGCGGTAGCGCATCGGGTCCTGACTCCTTCGGCAGGCAGCAGGAGACCGCCCGGCAGCTGTTTGCTTCGCCCCTGCGGATGCGTGCGTCCGCCGGACTCCGTCCTACGAACGGCCGCGTGATGGACGATCTGGACGACTGGTTCGAGTATGCGCTCGATCTGCCCCCCACCGAACGGACCAAGGCGATCGCGAGCCTGCGCGCCGAGGCTCCGGCACTGGCCGATCGCCTCGAAGCCCTGCTCACCGACTGCGCCAGCAACCCGGATTTCGCCTGCCAGTCGGCGGCGCCATCCCGGGTCGCCGAACCGGCCCGCGCGCTCGCGGTCACCCT
>CAMAUH010000131.1 GCA_945861365.1 Candidatus Kuenenia stuttgartensis | reverse complement strand
CGGCAACGCGATCTCGTGGGCCGACCTGATGATCCTGACCGGCAACGTCGCGCTCGAGACGATGGGCTTCGAGACGTTCGGCTTCGCTGGCGGCCGCGCCGACGTGTGGGAGCCGCAGGCGGACGTGTTCTGGGGCCCGGAGAGCCAGTGGCTCGGCGCCAAGCGGTTCAAGAGCGAACGCGATCTCGCCAACCCGCTCGCCGCGACGCAGATGGGCCTCATCTACGTCAATCCGGAGGGCCCCGACGGCAAGCCGGACCCGCTGGCCGCGGCGCGCGACATCCGCACCACGTTCGGTCGCATGGCGATGAACGACGAGGAGACCGTGGCGCTGATCGCCGGCGGCCACACGTTGGGCAAGGCGCACGGTGCCGCCTCACCCGGCCCGAACGTCGGCCCCGAGCCGGAAGGCGCGCCGATCGAGGAGCAGGGGCTCGGCTGGAAGAACCGGCACGGCACCGGCCGCGGCGCCGACACGATCACCAGCGGCCTCGAAGGCGCCTGGACGTCGACGCCGGTGCAGTGGTCGCACGGCTACTGGAAGAACCTGTTCCGCTACGAATGGGAACTGACCAAGGGCCCGGGCGGCGCGCAGCAGTGGCAGCCGAAGGGCGACGCCAAGCGTGACGTGCCCGACGCGCACGACGCGAGCAAGACGCACCTGCCGATCATGTTCACGACGGACATCGCGCTGATCACCGATCCCGCCTACCGGCAGATCGCGAAGCGCTTCCACGAGAACCCCGAACAGTTCGCGGCCGCGTTCGCACGCGCGTGGTTCAAGCTGACGCACCGTGACATGGGGCCGCACACGCGGCTGCTCGGCCCGGACGTGCCGCCGCCGCAGCTGTGGCAGGATCCGGTGCCGGCCGTCGACCACCCGCTGGTCGATGCGCAGGACCAGGCCGCGCTGAAGGCGAAGGTGCTCGGCTCCGGCCTGTCGGTCGCGCAGCTGGTGTCGACGGCCTGGGCGTCGGCGTCGACGTTCCGCGGCTCCGACCTGCGCGGCGGCGCCAACGGCGCGCGCATCCGCCTGGCGCCGCAGAAGGACTGGGCGGTCAACCAACCGGCGGACCTGCAGAAGGTGCTCGCCGTGCTGGAGCGCATCCAGACCGAGTGGAACGCGGCGGCCCCGGGCGGCCGGAAGGTGTCGCTGGCCGACCTGATCGTGCTGGCGGGCAATGCCGGCGTCGAGGCCGCCGCCAAGCGCGCCGGCGACGACGTGCAGGTGCCGTTCGCGCCGGGCCGCACGGATGCGACGCAGGAGCTGACCGACGTGGCGTCGTTCGCGGTGCTCGAGCCGACCGCCGACGGGTTCCGCAACCACGGCGGCAGCCAGTACGACCGCCCGCTGCCGGAGCTGCTGGTCGATCGCGCGCAGCAACTGATGCTGAGCGCGCCGGAGATGACGGTGCTGGTCGGCGGACTGCGCGTGCTCGGCGCCAACACCGCGGGATCGAAGCACGGCGTGTTCACCACGCAGCCCGAAACGCTGACCAACGACTTCTTCGTGCACCTGCTCGACATGGGCACGGTGTGGTCGAAGGCGGCGGACGGCGCCTATGAGGGCAAGGACCGCGGCACGGGTGCGGTGAAGTGGACGGGCACGACGGTCGACCTGGTGTTCGGCTCGAACTCGCAGCTGCGCGCGATCGCCGAGGTGTATGCGTCGGCCGGTGGCAAGCAGCAGTTCGTGCGCGACTTCGTCGCCGCCTGGACGAAGGTCATGCAGCTCGATCGCTTCGATCTCGCGCGCTGATGAGCGGGCGCGTCCGCGTGTCCGCCGTGGGCCGCAATGGCTGGCGTAGTGCCGCGGCGCGGCCGCGGTCAATCGGCTGACAGCTTCGCGAGGTTGGCCGCCACTTCGTCGAGCTGCTTGCGCCGCGAAGGCAACAGCATGCCCTTGGCGGCGAGCTGCTGTCCGAGCGCCAGCTGCTCCTCGAGCACTGCGCGCAGGGTCTGCCGGCGGCGGGTGCGTTCCGCGGGTTCGAGATCGGCCACGGCGGCGAGGCTGTCGGCCGTCGCCGCCACCATGGCGAGGCTGCCGAGCAGGTCGTCGGCGGCTGGCGCGTTGTCGGGTTCCGCGGCGGTCGCTGCCCGCGCCTGCGCCAGTGCGGTCGCCGCTTCGCGCGATGCCGTGTCGAGGTCGCCGGCCATCGCCGTGATGCGCACCACCAGGTGCCGCGTCGCGATCACGTCGCGCTGCAGCTGGCGGTTGTCCGGGTGCGCGGCGGTCAGCGTCAGCAGCGCTGCCAGGGTCTGTTCGGCGAGCGAGCGCGCGTCCGCGACTTGGTCGAGCCGCAGCAGGGCATCCGCGAGCAACGTCTGCGTCGAGCGCAGTGTCTTGTGCAGATCGAGGTCCTGCGGTTCGGCGGCGACCAGCGGCTGCAGCAGCTCGCGCGTTTCCTCGAGTCGCTCGCACGCCGGCTCCGGATCGCCGATGCGCAGCAGGAACGCGCCTTCGTCGCGCAGCGACGCTGCCAAGCTGCGCGCACTGTCGCGATCGCCGTAGCGCTCGCGTTCGCTGCGGGCCATGGCGACCGAGTCGGCATGCGCCTCACGCGCCTTCGGCAGGTCGCCGAGCTGGCGCTGCAGGTTGGCGATGTGCGCGTTCAGCGCGCACACCGAGTGCAGGTGGTCGCGATCGCCGCTGCGTTGCCAGTCCGCGCGCAGGAAGTCGCGGGCGCGCACCATGCCCGGCAAGGCTTCGGCGGGGCGTCCAGCTTCGGCGAGGAAGCGCGCCTGGTTGGCGCCGGCCAGCACGAGGTCGCGTTCGGACTCGGCGTCGGCGGCGATGGCGAACACGCGCTCGGCCTCCTGCTGCTGTTCCTGCAGCGCGCGCTCGCGTTCGTCGCGGCGGCCGAGCGTGCGCAGGATGCCGTCCTGCTGGCTGAACAAGCGCACGCGGGTGCGGCGGGCGGGCAGTGCGCGCGGGTCGATCGCGATCGCGCGCTCGGCGAGCTGCCGCGCGCGGCCGAGGCTCTGCAGGGCGCCTTCGAGATCGCCGAGATTGGCCTGGCCCGGCTGCCCCTGCACGTCGGCGAGCACTTCGAACAGGGTGGCGACCTCGAGCAGCAGGGCGGGCTGGTCGCCTTGGCGCAGCGCATCCTCGGCCATGCCCTCGGCGTGCTGCTGGCCGGCGCGCAGCAACGTGCGGCGCGCACCGATCGCGCCCGGCACGCCGGCGAGTTCGCGGTCGACGTCGGCGAGCAGCGTGCGCAGCATCGCGCGCAGTTCGGCCGTGCGCGCGGTGGCGCGATCACGTTCGGTCGTGGCGCGGCTGGCGAGCACGATCGCGACGACCAGCCCCGCCACCAACGCGACGAACGTCGTGGCGAGGCCGGTGACGAGGCCGCGGTGCCGCCGCGCGAAGCGCAGCGCCTGGTAGGTCGCACTCGGCGGCCGCGCCGTGATCGGCTGGTCGGCGAGCAGCCGCCGCAGGTCGGCGGCCAGCGCGCCGGCGTGCGGGTAGCGACGCGCGGGATCCTTGGCGAGCGCCTTGTGCACGATGGTGGCGACATCGCCGCGCAGTGCCGGGACCACGCGGTCGAGGGGTTTGGGTTCCTCGTCGCGCAGCAGCCGCGCCGCTTCGGCCAGCGACGCCTCGCGCAGCGGCAGCGGCGGCACGCCGGCGAGCAGTTCGTAGGCGATGACGCCGAGCGACCAGACGTCGCTGCGCGGATCGGCCGCCGCCGAGCCGTGCTGGATCTGCTCGGGGCTCATGTAGGCCAGCGTGCCGATCACCTGGTGCGTGCGCGTGAACACCGTCGCGCCGGCGTCGCCGTGCAGCCGTGCGATGCCGAAGTCGAGCACGCGCGGGCGCGGGCCGGCGCTGCCCGATTCGACCAGCACGTTCGACGGCTTCAGGTCGCGATGCACGACGCCGCGTTCGTGCGCGTGCGCGACGGCTTCGGCCAGCGCGGCGAGCAACGCGAGCAGGTCGCGCACCGGCAGGCCGTGCGCGGCCTCGGTGAGCGGTCGGCCATCGACGAGCTCCATCGCCATGAACGGCAGCGCCGGCGGCCCGTCGTGCACACCGGCCTCGAACACCTGCGCGATGCCCGGATGCTGCAATCGCCCGAGTGCTTCGGCTTCGCGGCGGAACCGCTGCAGCGACGCCGGATCGAGCGCGCCGGGCCGGATGCACTTCAGCGCCACGCGGCGGCGCGGCTCCTGCTGCTCCGCTTCGAAGACGACACCCATGCCGCCTTCGCCGATCTGGCGTACGATGCGGTAGCGGCCGGCGACCAGCGTGCCGACCTGCGGCAACGGGGCGCCCGGCGACGCCATCGCCGACTCGAGGGCCGCTGCCGCCGGGCCGGCATCCGCCGTCAGCAGTTCGAGCAGTTCCTGCCGCAGCGTCGCGTCGTCGGCGCATTCCTGCGCCAGCAGCGAGGCCTGCGCAGCGGCGTCGAGATCGACCGCGCGATCGAACAGGTCCTGCAAGCGGTGCGCGCGGGATGCGGTCATGGCTCGCCACCCGCGGTCGGTTCGCTGCCGAGGCGCCGCGCCAGCCACGCGCGCGCGAAGCGCCAGCGCCGTTCGATGGTGCGTTCGGCGACGCCGAGATCGGCGGCGATCTCGGCATTGCTTTGGCCGCTGAAGAATCTGCGCATCGTGATGTCGGCTTCGTCCGGGTGTTCGCGCTGCAGTTCGAGCAAGGCTTCGTCGAGGCTCAGCAGGTCGTCGATCTCGACCGCCGGTCGCAGCGCGGCGACGCCGGTGTCGAGTTCGGCGGCGGCCTGGCCACCGCCGCGTTTCTGCGCCAGCCGAGCCCGCACGCGCTCGACCAGGATGTCCTTCATCGCGCGGGCCGCTGCACCGAAGAACGCGCGCTGGTCGGTGAACGTGCCGTCGTCGCGCAGCTTCAGCCAGGCTTCGTGCACCAGCGCCGTGGCGTCGACCGTCTGGCCGGGCCGGGCCTGCCGCAGGCGCGAGGCCGCCAGGGCTCGCAGTTCGTCGTGCAACCGCGTCGTCAGGGCCGCGGCGCGGATCGGCTTCGGTTCATCGGCGGCAGCCATGCCGCGCGATCATCGAAGCACCACCGGACCCCGGCAAGCGCGTGGCTACAGGTGCCCGATGGTCAGGTCGATCGCGCTGGTCGTCACCAGGCCGAACGGGTTGGCCGGCGTCAGCACCGCGCCTTGGCTGAACCAGCGGAAGCCGGCGAGGCTCGGCGTCGTCGGCACCGTGATCACCAGGACCGCCGCGCCGGAGCCGTTGGCCGGGATCGCGTCGAGCGCTTCCAGCGACGTCAGCAGCGTGCAGCCGGGCGCACCGAGTCCACCGAGGTCGACCGGCAGCGGCAGGATGCCGGCCTGCGTGCGCGACAGCCCCTGCGTGAACAGGCACAGCGCGTTGGCCGGCGCCAGGGTGACCTTCAGGTCGAAGCTGCTGCCGAGGCGCGGCGCCTGGTTGGCGATGAACGTCGGCGTCACCGCGAGACTGCCCGCGCAGCCCGTGCCGTACGGGATCGCCTGCCCCTGCACGGTGAGGCTGTGCACGGTGATCCGGCCGACGCCGCCGAGCCCGGGCTGGAAGTGCGTCGGCGCGCCGATGGCGAGGTCGGGCCACTGGTCGCCGTCGATGTCGCCGAGGCCGGCGAAGGCCTCCCCGAAGCGCGAGCCCGGCGTGCCGGCGAGGCTGAACAGCGGCGCGAACGTGGCGCCCGAGTAGACCGTCGCGGCGCCGTTCTGGATGTTGGTGCCTGGCGCGCCGATCGCGATCTCGGGGCGGCCGTCGCGATCGAGATCGCCGGCGCCGGCGAACGCGAAGCCGAAGTCGTTGGCAGCGGAGCCGGTGAACGTGTGCAGCAGGGCGCCGTCGACGCCGGAACGCACGTCGACGCGCGCGTTGGTGCGCGACGCCAGGAAGTCGGGCGTGCCGTCGCCGTTGACGTCACCGAGCGACGCGAGGCGTTGGCCGATCTGCTCGCCGCTGCTGCCCGTGCGCAGCCAGACCGCCGACGCGGCCGCCGGTTGCTGCGGATCGATCAGCCAGATGCGGCCGGCGCCGCCGACCAGCGGTTCGCTGACCAGCAGGCGCAACGGGCCGGTGCCGACCGGGCGCAGCAACGCGATCGCGCTGCCGAAGCGCGTGAACGGGTCGCCGCTGAACGTGCGGACCGTGCTGCCGGTGGCGCCGTTCAGGATCGACACCAGGCCGACGTCGACCAGCGGCGCGCTGACCGCGATCTCCTGCCGGCCGTCGCCGGTGATGTCGCCGATGGCGCACAGGCCTTCGCCCCAGCGGTTGCCCGGCGCGCCGTCGCGCGTCCACAGGATGGCGCCGTTGGCGCCGCTGATCGCGGCCACGTGGCCGGCGTCGATGCCGGCGTAGTCGGCGCCCGGCGCACCGACGACCCAGTCCTGGATGCCATCGCCGTTGAGGTCGCCGGCCGGCGTGATGGACGAGCCGAGCCGCGTGGTGATCCCGGTGCCGTTCGCAGCGCCGATCACCTGACCGGTCTGGCCGTTGACCCAGACGGCGCGGCCAGCACCGTTGGTCCATTCCGGGATGCCGACCAGCAGGTCGGGCCCGTCGCCGTTGCGGTCGGGCGCGGGCACGATCGCGCGGCCGAAGGCGCCGCCGGTGGTGACACCGTAGAACACCGCGACCTGGCGCTGCGCGGTGAGGTGGGACGTCGCGGCGAGCGCGGCGAAGGCGACAAGGGAGAGTCGGACGTTGCGGTTGTTCATGGCGGAGGCGTTTCGGTGAGGAATTGCGCCGCGTCGCGGCACGCGAGCCCTCCCGCCGAACGGTTGCCGCAGCCGACACGGATTCCGTGATTTCTCGCGCAGGGGTCGCGCCGCGCCCCGTGCACCGTGGTGATCTGCCCAGGTCGGGAATGCAGCGGCGCGCCGTGCTTCGATGTCGCCATGCATCTTGGCTACCGCGCAGCGTTCGTCCTCGGGGCCACCCTCGCGGCGCAGACGCCGTCCGTGCCAGCGCCGCGCGGCCAGGGCCTGATCGAAGTCACGTACGCCGCGGACGACGAGTACGTCGCCAGCGTCGGCACGTTCCAGCACGGTGCCTGCCCGACGCGCAACGGCGCGTTGTTCGTGCTGGTCGTGCGCACGAAGTTCGTCGGCCCGGGCCGCACCGGCAACGCGACCAGCGACCTCGAGCTGTGGCGTTCGGACGATCGCGGTGGCAGCTGGCGGCGGGCCGCGTCGACGCCGACGGCGCGCGATGGGGAAGGGGCGCTCGTGCCGGACGGCGACGATCTGGCGTGCGCGTGGAGTGCGCTCGGCGACGGCAAGTGGAGCAACGTGTTCGTGCAGCGCTTCGAGGTCGCGAAGGACGCGTGGATCGGTGAGCCGATGCAGTTGACGAAGGCCAGCGGCGACGAGGACCAGTACTTCACGCCGGACCTCGCGCGCACCGCGAACGGCACGCTGGTGGTCGCGTTCGGCTGCCATCGTTCGCCGCCGAATCCGCCGTGGACCGGTGGTTGGAGCACCGGCATGCGCGCGCTGCCCGCTGGCGCCAAGGACTGGAGCCCGGTGCAGCAGGTGAACGGCGACAGCTACGGCGTCTCCGGCAACGTGCTCGTGCGCGGCGATTTCGTCGACTTCACCTACCGCCACAACCCCGGCTGGTCGACGGCCGTGCACGGCCTGCGCACGTTCGATGCCGACAAGGGTGAGCTGCTGCCGCCGGTCGCGCCCATCACTCCGACCGAGCCCGACGCGAACTCGAACATCGCCAACCTCGGCGTGCTGTGCAGCGACGGCAACGGTGGCCGCACGCTGCTGCATCTGGTCGGCAACCACTCGCCGGGCCAGGGCCGGCTCGCAGTGTCGTTCGCGCGCGGCGACCAGCCGTTCCGCCGCGTCGACCTCGCCGACGATCCGCCGCTGCACGCGGGCAACGAGAACCCGGCGCACTACACGTTGGCGCGCGGGCCGGGCAACCAGGTCTGGGCCTACTTCGGCAAGGCGAGCGAGCAGTTCGCCAACCTGTGGCAGTGCCTGCTCGAGGATGGAGTCGCGGTCGGCGCGCCGCGCATCGTCGTGAAGGGCGAGCCGCAGCAGTTCGCGTCGCTGAGCGGCATGCGCACCGACGGCGTCTTCTGCGGACTGCACGTCGTCGTCACGTCGCGCTTGCCGAAGAACCGCGGCGGCGTGGTGTCCGTGTTCGGCAGCTGGCCGTCGCGCACGATCTGGGCGCGCTGACCGTTCAGGCGTCGTCGCCGCAGCCGGGGCCGAGCGGCACGAAGTTGGCGACCAGCATGCCGAGCAGCGCACCGGCCACGGTCGCGCCGCCGACACCGGCGAACCGTTCGATGGCCCAACCGGCAGCGAGTCCGAGGACCACGACCGCGATCCTCTTCGGCGAACGGAGTGCTCACAGCATCCGGGCAAGGTAGTGCATGCTGCCGCGGAACTGCACGCCGACGAGGGCGTAGCTTGCCGACTCGATGACCAACCCGCCGCCGTCCGCACCGCCGCGCCCCAACCGCCACAAGATGGTGTTCCTGACCTGGCTCGGCATCTGGCCGACGATCACGTTGGTGCTGTGGTTGCTGTTGCCGGTGCTGCTGCCGCGGTTCCCGCTGCCGCTGGTGACGCTGATGATCACCGCGATGGTCGTGCCGCTGATGGGCTACGTGATCATGCCGACGCTGCTGCGCTGGTTCGGCCCGTGGGCCATGCGCTGACCGCGCGCGCTGCTCACAGCAGCTTGTGGATCGCTCGCGCCGCGGCGACGAACGCCGGCGCAGGGGCTGCGCGCCACGCCAGTGCGCAGGCGGCGGTGAACTTGATCACGTGCTCGTCGCCGTGGGTCACCGCAGCGTCGATCAGGTCCTCGGGCCAGGCGCTCGCGGCGATCGTCGGCGGCGTGAACATTCCGTTCGCGAAGCGGCACTGGATCGCTGCGGCGAGCTGCCACGCGTGCCGGCAGCCGAGCACGCGCGTCGCTGCGTCGAGGCAGGGCCACAGCGGCACCAGCGCCGCGGTCGCGGTGAATGCGTGGCAGAACGGGATCGGCGCATCGGCGCCATGGCGGACGAACTGCTGTGCCAAGGCCTCGAGCAACTGCTGCAGGAACGCCGCGCTGTCCGGCGCGCCGGCGAGGGTGAGTGCCTGCGCGTACGGCGCGTGTTCGCGCACGCTGGCGAGGCGCTGCTCGACGGACTCGCTGCGGCGCTGGCGCAGCTCGGCGGGCAGCAACGGCACCTTCGCCAGCGCCGCGAGCGGCTCGCCCTTGCCGTCGGGCACGGCGCCGAGCAGCGGCCGGCAGCAGGCGGCCTGGTACGCGAGTGCGCGCGCCAGTTCCTGACGCCGCAGCGGCGTGTCCTTCGCCGCCAGTGCGCGCACCGCGTGGCCGGTGCGGATCACGCCGTGGCCGAGCGCGCCGAGCAGTCCCGGCAGCAGCCGTGTCTGCCAGCTGCCGACGACTTCCTGCCACGGCCGCTCCTGCAGCAGCACCGTGAAGGTCGCTTCCCAATCGGCGAACGCTTCGCGCTTGCCGAGCTGCTCGGCGCGGTGCGCTTCGGGCAGCGACCTGCCGGGCGGCGGCGCGGGCAGCAGGTTCGGGCGATAGCCGGCGAGCCAAGTGGTGATCGCGTCGGCGCGCTGCACGGCGCCGAGCGCCTCGACGACCATC
>CAMAUH010000130.1 GCA_945861365.1 Candidatus Kuenenia stuttgartensis | reverse complement strand
GACGCAACTTCGAATGGGGTGCCCAGCCGGGTGAGCAGTTCGGCGCGCTGGCCGGCCTGCAGCTGCGGCTGTGGACCGACGTCGTGGTGCCGACCGGGCTCGCGTTCGCGCGGGCCGAACAGATGCCCGATTGGCCAGCGGCACAGCTGCGCTCGCTGTTCGTTTCGCTCTACGACGAGGAGATCGTGCTGCGGCTCGAGATGTCCGGCGCGCTGCGCACGGACATCGACCGCGAAGTGCCGTTTCTGACGTTCCGGCCGGACGGCATCAGCAACAAGCCGGTCGACCTGTTGCGGGCGGCGGACGGCAAGCTGTGGCTGCTGACGTTCTCGGCGATCTACCGGATCGACCGCATCCGCTGAGCGGCGCGGCCGTCGGCATCAGCCCTCGATGCCGTCGCGCCGCAGCTCGTCCTCGCTGGCGACGTCGGCGACCGTGCCCGGCGGATGCTGGTAGTGCCCCGGATCCGCGTAGCTGGTGATGCCACCGCGCACCTTCAGCAGCGTCACCATGCCGCCCATCGTGATGTAGCCGAACGCGCCCTTCGCACCCTGCATCGGCACGCTGTTCTTCGGCAGCGTGGGATCCGGCGCATCCGCAGCACTCGGGATGGCCCCGAGCGCCACGAACTCGGGCACCACCTCGGTCAGCTTCTCGTCGAACAGGCTCGGGTCGACGCCCGTCAGGTTCGGCACGTTGTGGCCCATCTGCGTCATCACGTGGTGCGTCATGTGGCAGTGCACGCCCCAGTCGCCGGGATTGTCCGCCGTGAACTCGATCGTGCGCGTCTGCCCGGTCGCGACCAGCACCGCGGTCTCCGGCCAGCGGCCACCGGGCGGGATCACGCCGCCATCGGTCTCGGTGACGACGAACGCGTGGCCGTGCACGTGCAGCGGATGGTGGTCCATCGCACTGAGATTGCCGACGCGGATGCGCACGCGTTCGCCGAGCTTGCACACCAGCGGCGCCGTGGTCGGGAAGGCCTTGCCGTTGATCGTCAGCACGTTGAAGTCCTGCATCTCGATCGGATTCGGTCGCTCGGTGCCGACCGGTACCGACCATTCGCCGAGCAACAGCACGAAGTCGCGGTCGGCCTTCGGTTCGCTCGGCACGCGCGGGTGCACGACGATCATCCCGACCATGCCCATCGCCATCTGCACCATCTCGTCGTGGTGGCTGTGGTACAGGAACGTGCCGTGCTGCTTCAGCTCGAACTCGTAGCGGAACGTCTCGCCGGGCTCGATCGAACGCTGCGTCAGGCCGCCGACGCCGTCCATGCCGCACGGCACGATGAGGCCGTGCCAGTGCACGGTGGTCGGCTCGTCGAGCTCGTTGGTGACGTAGATGCGCACCCGATCGCCTTCGACCGCTTCGATCGTCGGACCGGGCGTGCTGCCGTTGTAGCCCCAGCAGTTGCCTTCGAGCCCCGGCGTGAACACGTGGCGCACGCGCTGCGCGCGCAGGTGGAACACCTTGACGCCGTCTTTGACCTTCCACGGCAGCGAGCTGCCGTTCGGCGTCTCGACCGGCAGGTAGTCGACGAACGGGCGGCCCGGCGGCTGCGGGCCGGCGTCTTCGGGCAGCGTGCGCGCGGGGCGCAGCGTGGGCAGCGCCATGGACGCGCCGAGCACGGTGCTGCGGCGCAGGAACTCGCGGCGGTCGTGGCTCATCGGGGGGCTCCTTGGATCGTCGCGCGGGTGGCGATGGCGGCATCGCGGCCGTCGCCGAGGCGGTCGAGCGCGCGGCTCGGTGGGCTGCCGGCCAGCAGCTGCTGCAGGTCGAGCACGGCGCGCCAGGCCGCCAGCGCTGTGTTCGCCTGGTCGCGTTCGTCGGCGAGCAGCAGCTGCTGGGCTTCGAGCACGTCGAAGGCGCCGATCTGCATCGCGTTGTAGGACTGCGTCGTCGTGCGCACCGCGGCTTTGCGCGCGGGCAGGTGCACTTCTCGCAGGAAGCGTTCGCGCTCGGTCAGCATCGTCACGCGATCGCGCAGCAACCGCGCCGCCGAGCGGATCTCGACGGCGAGCTGCACGTGGTCGTGCAGGCCCGCCGCGAGCTGGGCCTGGTCGCGCGCGACGCGCGTGCTGCCATCGTCGAACAGCGGCAGGTCCAGGGCCGCGCGGGCGCCGTAGCCGGTGCCCTCGTTCGGGTTGCTGATGACGTTCGGTCCGAACGCCAGGTCCGGGAACCAGCCGCGCCAGTCGTCGAGGCCGACCTGCTGCGCCAGCGCGTCGAGCCCGGCGCGGTGCGCCTGCAGTGCCAGCGAAGTGGCGATCGCGCGCGACTCGACGTGCTCGAGGTCGAGGGTCGGCAGCGGGGCTCCGAACGTGTCCGCCAGCGTCCATTCGGTCGCCTGGCCCCACAGTCCGAGCAGCGTCTGCAGCGGCTCGCGCGCCTCCTTGGTGTCCTGTTCGGCGGTGGCGAGGTCGAGCCGCGCGCGCGATTCGCCGACGCGCGCCTCGGCGAGCTGGCGATCGGTCGCGTTGCCGGCGGCGTGCAGTTCGACCATCAGTTCGTGCGCGGCTTCGGCGGTGGCGAGCATGCGGCGGTGCACCGCGGCCAGCGCTTCGGCGGCCTGCGCTTCGGCATGCGCGCGACGCACGGCGAACACCAGGTGCACGAGCTCCTCGGTGATGCGCAGCTTCGCGGCGGTGAACTCGTGCGCGGCGAGGTTCTCGCGCAGCGGTTGCCAGAACAGGTCGAGCACGCGCAGCGGCAGCCCGTACTGCGAGTCGAGGCCGCCGCCTTCGAGACGGCGGATGCTGATGTCGAGCGTCGGATTGCGCAGCAGCCCGGCCTGCACGAGGTCGGCCTTGGCGATGCCGAGGCGCTGGTAGGTCGCGCGCACGCGGTGGTTGTTCAGCAGCGTCACCTGCACGGCGGTGGCCGCGGTCAGCGGTTCGCGCAGCAGCGCTTGCAGGTCGGCGTCGGCGAGCGGCGACTCCGGGGCCTTGGCGGTGGCGTTCGTGCGCGCGAGCACGTCGTCGTGCACGGTGGCGCGGTCGGCAGACGCGTCGGGGGACGCGCAGGCGGCGAACAGGGCCGCGCTGGCGAGCAGCAGCGCGCGCACGTCAGTGTCCCTTGCCGGCGCTGGCGGCGCGCGGCGTGCGAACGGGCATGCGCAGCGTCGAGCTCGGCGCACGTTCGGGGGCTTCCTCAGCCAAGGGCGACGCGGGGTGCGCTGGCTCGGGATCCGGCAGTGGCGGCGACGCGGTGCAGGCAGCGAGGCTCAGCAGCGTCAGCCACAGCGCGGGGCGCCGCGGCGAGCGCATCACTTCGCCTCCTTCGGCGTCTCGGCGGGCTTCGCCGGCTCCTGCTTCGGTGCGGCTTTGGGCTCGTGCTTCGGCTGCGGCGGCTGCGCCTTCGCGAGTGCCTGCGCCTTGGCGAGCGTCGCGGCCGGCGCCTTGGCCGCTTCGTCGGCGGCCTTCGCGTCGGCGAGCCGCACGATGTGCTCACCGATCACGACGAACGCGTTCGACGCGACGGCGGTGCCGCGGATCGGGCAGGTCGTGTTGCCGACTTCCTGCAGCTTGGTGTCCAGCAGCTTCGCCAGCGTCGGCTGCGAGTCCGTGCGCGCCTTCGCGGCGCACTCGCTGCAGCAGACCTGGAAGCTGTGGCCCTGCAGCGTCAGGCGTTCGGCGTGGGCGCCGATCGCGGTGCCGGTGACCGGGCACACCGTGTTGGCGTGCTCCGTGATCACGGGATAGGCGGTCTTGTGCGCGGTCGGTACGTCGGCCAGCACCTTCTTGATGCACGGCTTGCAGCACAGCCAGATGCGGCCGGACGGGGTGTCGACGAACAGCGGCGCCGACACCTTCTTGCCCATGATCGGGCAGGTGGCATTCGGTGCCGACGGCACGCTGGTGGAAGGCTCTTGGGCCGACAGGCTCGGCGTCAGCGCGCAGGCGAGCAGGAACGGCAGGAACGAACGGAGCAGCAGCGGGAAACGGAACATGGCAACCTCGGGCAGCGGGGTCGCGCGGGGGCGCGACGGGAAGCGGACGAACGGCAGGCGCGCGGGCGTTCGTCGGCTTACAGGCGCAGCGGCAGGTTGCGTTGGCTTCGCTGCGGGGGCGGTCGCGATTCGGCGGTCGTCGCGGCGAGCCGCGTGGGTTCCGGCAGCGTGATCGTGAACAGCGGCTGCGGGTGCTGCGGCGGCGTCACCAGCACGAACGGCGCGCTCGGCAGTGGCGTCGGCGCGTCGTCGGCGAGCGGTACCAGGCGGCAGCGGCAATCGAGTGCGCTCGCGGTCGGTGCATCGCCGTCGCGGGGTGCCCGGCGTTCGGTGCTACAGCAGCTCCGGGTCGATGCGGTCTCTGCGGCGGGCGTCGCGCAGCAGCTCCGGACGGTCGGTTCGAGGCGCGGTTCGGCGCACGCGCAAACCCGCAGCAGGAATCCTGCGGGCACCAGCAGGGCCGGCAGCAGGAGCAGCAGCAGGGTGGCGGTGAACGAACGCATCGGCAGCGCCGCATCATCGGTCACGGCCCCCTGGTTCGCCAAGCCCTGGTTGGCGGACGGGGGTATCCGACGGATTCTGCGCAAATCGGCAGCGCTCTCGGCGATCTTCCGTCCAGGCGACCGCTAGCGGGTGCTTTGCGGGCCGTCGATCTGCCTCATCGGAACGGGCCCCCATGACGATGGGGCCCGACAAACAACAGGAGCATGGTCATGGGCAAGTGGAACAAGACCCTGATGAAGGGCGTGGATGCGTTGATCAAGTTGAAGGTGCCGGTGGACAAGCAGTTCCCGGGCATCCAGAAGTTCGCCGCCGACCTCGATGACGCCGAGGAGCTCTCCGACGCGTTGCTGGAGATGAAGAAGACGGCCGAGGCCCTGGCCAAGGAACGCGACCAGAAGGTCGCCGCCCTGAAGAACCTTGCCGCCAGCCTGAACTCCAAGATCGGTGCCCTCGACAAAGCTCGTGAGCAACTGGAGCGGGTGATGGAGAAGGACGACAACGAGGACGGTGTCGAAGCGCTGAAGGACCTCAGCGTGGCGATGAACCAGATCGAAGCGCTGACGAAGGACCCGAAGGCGCTGAAGTTCGACATCCAGGTGAAGTGACCCTGCAGGGACGCGCGCGGCCGTTGGGCGGCGGCGTCGCGATCGGCCGCGCGTGGCTCGACCTGAGCAGCCGGCCGCCAGGTCGTCGGCGAATCGATGCAGCAGCGCGTTGCGCGCCGCCGCTCTCGCCTACGGGATGACGACGCGCAGGCCGTTGGTCAGCGTCAGCGGCAGCGAACGGAACGACTGCACCGTCGGGTCGAGCTGGCCGCCCTGCACGTCGAACACGAGGCCCTGCAGCGCCGGGTTGTTCGGGATCGCCAGCGGCACCGTCGCCGTTCCCTCGGCGCGCTGCTGCTGCGACACCGACGACGCCGTGCCGGTGGTGACCAGGGACACGCTGGCGACCAGGTTCTGCGCGAGGCTGGTGCAGCCGGTCACGCCGAGCGCGTTCATGTTGAGGCCGGTGAAGCCGGGGTTGTTGACACCGAGCCAGAACAGGCCGATCACGCCCGGCTGCAGGCCGTACATCTGGAACGCGAACGACGTGTTGCCGACCGATGGCGTGCCGTTGGCGCCGAGCACCGGGTAGTTGCCGAAGCCGTCGGGGCACGCGCTGCCGAAGTTCGTGACGCTGGTCGGCAGCACGAACAGGCGCACGGGCGTCGCACTGGTGGCCGCGCGGTCGAAGCCCGAGAACGCGAACTGGTCGCCGCCGGTGCTGCTGCCGTTGGTCGATTGGCCGACGCTGGTCAGTTGCACGAGGCCGACGGTGGTCGGCGCCGTGTAGGTGTAGGTCCACGTGCGCAGGGTGTTGTTGACGTGGGTGATGCCCCGCGGGTTGCTGACCACCTGCGTCGTGGTGCCGTTGCCGGTGAACGTGCCCGCGGTCGTCTCGCAGACGAAGCCGCCGGTCGTGCCGGCGATGCCGCCGGTGATCGTGGTGCTGACGCTGAGAGTGTTGCCGAACGACAACGCGCGGCGGTTGCTCGCGGTCGTGATCCGTACCTGGGGGCCGCTGGCGCTCGGCGACGAGCCCGCATGGCAGAGGCTGCAAGAGGGCAGCGCGCTGGCGCAGTTGGCCGGGAAGGAACCGAAGCCCGATTCGACGCCGGTGCTGCTGGAGGTCAGTGTCGAGCCGGCGACGAGGGCGGCGAAGCCGCCGATGAGGATGCGGGGAGAACTGAAGGCGGGGAGGCGCATGGAATGAGACGGGTGGAGTGGCCTGGGTGGCTGTGGTGGCGCGACGAGGGCGGGCATTACAGCGGAACCTCGGTCAGAAGCACACCCGCCTCGTGGGGCCAAGGGCGGAGAGCGACGCGCGCGGGTTCTTGTTCGCGGCCGAGCACATTCCTCCTGCGGAGACTGGCCTTGTGCGTGCCGCGGCGAGGCGGCGATGCCAAGGGCGTCCGGCAGGGCATACTCGCGCGCCGATGATCGCCCTGTTGTGCCTGTTCGATGCCGTGGCGCTGGCCGTCGGCGCCGTCGTCGTGTGGCGCGGGCCGTGGACCGGCGCCAGCCGCGAACTGGTGACCTGGCTCGCCGGCGCGCTGCTGCTCGAGATGGCGGCCTACTTGCTGATGTCGCCGGCCGGCGGCTTCGGGCAGATCCGCGGGCTCGCGCACGCGACGTTCTGCGTGCTGCTGCCGATCGCCGCGGTGCGCGGGGTGCGCGTGTGGCGGCACTGCCGCTGGTTCGCGGCGCTGCTGCTGCTGACGGCGTCGCTCGGGGAAGGCTGCTACGTGTGGGCGCGCGAGGTCGAGCCGTTCCGCCTCGAGATCACGACCGCGAAGGTCACGAGCCCGCGGCTGGCCGGGCTCACGGCACCGGTGCGCGTCGCGTGCGTGGCCGACCTGCAGACCGACGCGATGGGCGCCTACGAGGTGTCGGTGTTCGATCGCCTGGTGGAGCTGCAGCCGGACCTCGTGCTGTTCCTCGGCGACTACCTGCAGTTGCCCGCCGACGAACTGCGCGCCGAGCTGCCGAAGCTGCACGCGCAGCTGGCGCGGTTGACGCCGCGCTTGGGCATGTTCGCGGTCGATGGCGATGTCGACGGGCCCGGTGGCGGCGTGAGCGGCGTCTTCGCGGGCACCAACGTGACGCCGCTGGTCGATGGCGACGCGTCGCTGCCGGGCGTGCCGATCGACGTGCATGGGATGTCGCGCGGGCGTTCGCGTGCGCCTCGCTTCGATGCCGGCATGGTGAAGAGGCTCGGCGGCGAACGCTTCCCGATCGTGATCGGCCACGCGCCCGACTTCATGCTCGCGGTGCTGCGCGGTGGCTTGCAGGCGGATGCGCTGCTGGTGGCCGGGCACACGCACGGCGGGCAGATCCAGGTGCCGGGCTTCGGGCCGCTGATCACGCTGTCGAGTGCGCCGCGCTGGCTCGCGGGTGGTGGCGTGTTCCAGCGCGGTGCGTCGTGGCTCGTGTGCAGCCGCGGCATCGGCATGGAACGCGATCTCGCGCCGCGCGTGCGGTTCTGGTGCCGGCCGCAGCTGATCGTGCTCGAGCTGGGTGGGTGAGGGCGCGTGTGCCCTACAGCGGGAACGCGCCTTCGTTGACGCGCTTGCCTTCGAGCGCCATCACCTCCGCCAACTGCTCGCGCAGCTGCGGCGGCACCGTCGCGAAGACATCCGTGATCAGCGACTCGTCGGCCGGCGGCCCGTTCTTCTCGGCAGCCGCGATCGCGTCGTTGACGCGCAGCGCGATGCTCTCCTTGAACGCGACCTCCTGCTTCTCGCTCCACATGCCCCGCTTCGTCAGGTAGGCGCGGAAGCGATCGACCGGGTCGCGCTGTTCCCACAGCTTCACCTCGGCCTCGTCGCGGTACTTGGTCGGGTCGTCGCTGCTGCTGTGGCCGAGGCGCCGGTAGGTCACTGCCTCGATGAACGTCGGGCCATCGCCCTTGCGCGCGCGTTCCACCGCGGCCTTGGTCACCGAGTAGACGGCGAGCACGTCGTTGCCGTCGACGCGCACGAACGGCATGCCGTAGGCGGCGCCCTTCTGCGCGATCGTCGCCGACACCGACTGCTTGCTGCACGGCACCGAGATCGCCCACTGGTTGTTCTGGCAGAACAGCACGCACGGGCTGCGGTAGACCGCGGCGAAGTTCATCCCGCAGTGGAAGTCGTTCGCGCTGGTGGCGCCGTCGCCCATGTGGCCGAGCACGACCACGTCGTCGCCGCGCAGGCGCGCCGCCATCGCTGCCCCGACCGCGTGGCTGATCTGCGTGCCGATCACCGACGACATGCCGTAGTAGTTGCCTTCCTTGACCGTGTAGTGGCACGGCATCTGGCGGCCCTTGCAGCGGTCGGACCCGTTGCCGATCAGCTGGTTGATCGCCTCGGTCAGCGACAGGCCGCGCATCATCGCGGCGGCACCCTCGCGCAGCGCCGGGAACACCCAGTCGCGCTTCTCCATCGCCGCGGTCGAGCCGACGGTCGAGGCTTCCTGGCCGAGGATCGGCCCGTAGAAGCCGATGCGGCCCTGGCGCTGCAGCATCAGCATGCGGCGGTCGAACTCGCGCACCTGCACCATCTGCTCGTACAGGTAGAGCAGCGTGGCGGTGGGCAGGTTCGGGTCCTTGCCCTTCGCGACGGTGCCGTCCGGCTGCAGGATCTGCACGAACGCACCGTCGTGCACCGCCGGCGCCGCGGCGGGCGACGCCTTGGTCGGCTGGCTCGCCGCCTTCGGGGCCGCCTTCGCCGCGGGCTTCGCAGGCGGCTTGGCGGCGGCTTTCGGCGCCGGCTTGCTCTTGCTCTTGCTGGCCATCAGCCGAGGAGCAGGCGGTAGGGCTGCTCGAGGTGGTCCTTGACGACGTTCATCCAGCGCGCGCCGGTGGCGCCGTCGACCAGGCGGTGGTCGATCGATACCGACAGGTACATCTTCTTGCCGACGACGATCGCGCCGTTCTTGACGATCGCGGCGTCCTTGATCGCGTGCACGCCGAGGATCGACACCTCGGGGAAGTTGATGACCGGCGTCGCGAACAGGCCGCCGATGTTGCCGGCGTTGGTGATCGTGAAGGTGCCGCCGGTCAGGTCGTCGACGGTGATCTTGCCTTCGCGCGTGCGCGCGGCGAGTTCCTGCAGCTCCTTGGCGAGCTCGCCGATCGACTTGCGATCGACGTCCTTGATGACCGGCACGATCAGGCCGTTGTCGGTGTCGGTGGCGATGCCGAAGTTGAAGTACTTCTTGATCACCAGTTCCTGCGTCACTTCGTCGAGCGACGCGTTCATCGCCGGGAACTCGCGCATCGCCGCCACGATCGCCTTCATGATGAAGGGCAGGTACGTGATGTTGATGCCCTTGTCGGCGAACGACTTCTTCGCCTCGCCGCGGATCTTCACCAGCTCGGTGACGTCGATGTCGTTGACGTAGGTGAAGTGCGTCGCGGTGTACTTCGACCGCGTCATCGCCTCGGCGATCTTGCGGCGCAGGCCGCGGAACGGGATGCGCTCCTCGGTGCGGCCGGCCGGGGCCGGCGCGATCGCGATCGGCGTGAAGGCCTTCGCACCCGGTGCGCCGGCGGCGGCTGCTGCCGCGGGGCGCGCGGCCGGTGCCGCGGTGCCGGTGCCGACGGTGGCGAGGTCGTCGTTGGTGACGCGTCCG
>CAMAUH010000129.1 GCA_945861365.1 Candidatus Kuenenia stuttgartensis | reverse complement strand
CTGCCGCGGCAGGCGATCCTGTGCCACGCCGGCAGCGGGCTGTTCCACGTCGCACTGCCGGGCGTGTCGCGCGCGCAGGCCGAAGCGAGCCTGGCCGAGCTCGGCGCGTCGTGGGCGGAGCTGGTGCACCAGTTGCCGGAGAACGACGTCGAGGCGCAGCCGCCGCGCGGCGTCGTCGTGCACTTCCCCGACGAGGCGCCGTCGGCCGAGTTCCTGTTCGAGGCCCTGCGCGCGCGCATCGCCGCGCTGCACACCCCCGGTGCTTCGGCGATGGAATCGGACGAGAGCCTGCAGCGCGCCGGCGTCATGGCGGTCAGTCCGGCGATGCGCGACGTCTACGGCACGTTGCGGCGCGTGGCGCCGACCGACATCCCGATCCTGCTCGAGGGCGAGACCGGAGTCGGCAAGGAAGTGCTGACCAACCTCGTGCATCGCTGGAGCCGCCGCGCCGGTGGTCCGCTGGTGAAGGTGCACTGCGCCTCGCTGTCGGAGACGCTGCTGGCGAGCGAACTGTTCGGCCACGAGAAGGGTGCGTTCACCGGCGCCGACCGGCGCAAGATCGGTCGCTTCGAACAGGCCGATGGCGGCACGTTGTTCTTCGACGAGGTCGGCGAGATCCCGCTCGATGTGCAGGTGAAGCTGCTGCGGGTGCTGCAGGAAGGCGAGGTCGATCGCGTCGGCGGCAGCGAGCCGGTCAGGGTCGACGTGCGCGTGATCGCCGCGACCAACCGCGACATCGCCCGCATGGTCGCCGATGGCCGGTTCCGCGAGGACCTCTACTACCGGCTGCAGGGCATGGTCGTGAAGGTGCCGCCGTTGCGCGAACGCAAGCAGGAGCTGACCGCGCTGGTCGAGCACTTCCGCAGCGAGATCGTCGGCGACGGCCATGCGCCGAGCCGGTCGTGGTCGACCGAGGCCATGGACGAACTGTTCCGCCAGGAATGGCCGGGCAACATCCGGCAGCTGCGCAACGCGGTGTTCCGGGCCATGGTGATGGCGCGCGGCGACATCGTGCAGCAACGCGATGTGCAGGTGGCGCTGGTCGGCAGCATCCCGGGCCAGGCTGCGGCGGAGGTCGCGCCGGTTGCCGTGGCTTCGCCGGCGTCCGCGCCAGCGCCAGTGGTGGTCGTTCCGGCCTTGCCGCCGACCGTGGCTGCCGCACCGGCCGTCGCGCCTCCCGTCGCACCCGCGGCTGCCTCGGCCAACCCCGAGCCAGCCCAGCCCGACAGCCAGCCGGTGGAGCCGGTCTTCGTGTTGCCGCCGCCACCGACGGCGGAACCTGGAGTGGTCCCGGACCCGGTCTCAGGCAGCCTGTCGCCGCGGTTGGCCGAGCTGCTGGCCAAGGTCACAGCCCAAGGCACCTACTCCACCCAGGAGCACATGGTCGCTTGCGGTCTGTCGCACAGGACGGCGCTGCGGGACCTCCAAGCCTTGGTTCAGCTGGGTCGCCTCGAGCGGGTTGGCAGCCGCCGCGGCACCTTCTATCGGCCATCGGCCTCGACAGCGGGGGCGTGACCGGTTGTCGGGTGCGCGGCCAATTCGTGCAGGCCGCTTGGCCGATAAATTCTTCGCTGCCCGCGAGCCCAGCATCCAAGGGGATCTCGCCGTCATGGCCAAGATTGGCCAATAACGATGGTGCGGTCGTTGCTCTGTCAGCGATCAATCGGCCAAGCCTGGTCGAAGGATCGGTAATCATGCTCAGCGCTCCCGCCCGCCACTTCCTGATCGTGCTCGTCGTCCTGCTCGGGTCGCTGGCGGCCCAAGTGGGTGTGAAGCGCGGAGCGATCATCTACCACGGCAGCGCCTCCAACACGACCGCGCCCGCGTCGATCGACGAGCAGAAGGTGCGCGACGCAACCCCGGAGTGGAAGCGCATGCAGGCTGAGGGTGTCGACCCTGATTCGGCGCAGGGGAAGCAGCTGGTGGTGCAGATGAACAACCGCATCCGCGAGGCGGTCAAGTCGGTCGCCACCACCGAGAGCCGGGACATGGTCGCCCGCAAGGACGACATCTCCGACAAGCAGGGTCGCGACGTCGTCGATCTCACCGACAAGGTCGTCAGCAAGGTCGCCGAGTGAGGGACTTCGCGCGCCGCGGTGCCGCCTGCGCGCTGCTCCTGATGGTCGGTTGCGTCACCCGCTCCGAGCGCGCCGATGCCGCGGCACTGACCGCGGAGGTCGTCGATCCCCGCGGGCGCGCTCCGAATGCGATGGGGTCGATGGCCTGGACCGGCACTGGCCCCGCGGCTTCGGTCGCGGCGCCGAGTGCCCAGGATCCCAAGGAGACCCCTGAGCAGCGGGATGCGCGCTTGCGCGTGCAGTTCGGTAGCAACGTGTTGATCGGCAGCGATGGTCTGGTGACGAAGCAGTACTTCCTCGCCGGCGACCTCGCGCAGACCTTCCTGAAGCTGATCCTCGACATCGAACCGGGCAAGCCGGTCGCCGTGGCCAAGCGCAACGAAGCGCAGGTGATGCCGGTGCCCGGCACCAAGATCGGCGGCGTCAACAGCCGCAGCGTGCTCGGCCGCATGCTGCGCGAGCACGAGGTCGAGATCACCTATGTGCCCGACTTCGAAGTGCTGAGCGGGGCCAACATCGCCGACCAGGGCGCCGTCGCCGCCGTGCGCGGCGAGCCGCTGAACAACAAGTACGTCGAGGCGCCGGCGGTGGCGCTCGCGCTGGTCACCGCGAAGCCGGCTGCGCTGGCGGCGTTCGAGTCGTCGCTGGACCTCTTCTACTCGAGCATCCCGCAGGTGGAGATCACCGTGCTGGTGGTCGAGTACCAGACCGCCGACGCGTTGTCGTTCGGCGTCAGTGGTGTCAATGCGCAGACCCCGTTGCTCGGCAACCTCAGCAGCAACCAGCTGGTGCGCTCGTACACGTCGAGTTTCCCGCTGCGCCCGCCGGTGGTCGGCGTGTCGCCGGTCACCGACCTCGGGCTGTTCGCGCTCGGCGGCATCCACGACAGCTGGGAACTGAACATGGTGTTGGAGGCGCTCGAGGCCAACAACCTCGCCGACGTGCAGAGTTCGCCGAAGCTCGTCGTGCGCAACGGCGGCACGGCGGCGATCTCGACGCTGACGCAGATCCCGTTCCCGCAGGCGAAGATCAACCAGCTCGGGTCGCAGGTCGCCGCCGCCATCGAGTTCAAACCGGTCGGCGTGAAGATGAACATCATCCCGGTCATCGCCGGCACCGACTCGGTGATCCTGCAGGTCTATGCGGACGTGTCCGCGATCACCGGGTTCGCCGACACGGATCCGGTCAGCACGCCGATCGTCAGCCAGCGCACCGCGGTGACGACCGTCTACCTGAAGGACGGGCACACGCTGGTGATCGGCGGGCTCAAGTCGAAGACCAAGTTCGCCAGCGAGACGAAGGTGCCGATCCTCGGCGACATCCCGGTGCTCGGCTTCCTGTTCCGCTCGACGTCCGAGACGCACAGCGAGACGACGGTCGAGTTCCACATCACCCCGCGCATCGTCGAGGATCGCGGCGCGCCGCCGACCGGCTCGCCGTTCTAGTCCGTGTTCGATGCTCGGGGCAAGGCGACCGCGCTGCGGTTCCACCAGCCCGATGGTTGTGCACGAAGCGAAGCGCGAGTGCGCCGCGCAGGTCCGGCGACTACTGCATCGCCTTGTCGATCGCCGCGCGCAGCTCGGGCGCGTCCGGCGCCACCTTCGACGGGTAGAAGCCGAGCACCGTGCCGTCCTTGCCGACGAGGTACTTGCAGAAGTTCCAGCCCGGCTCCTTGCCGGTCGCCGTCGCCAGCGCCTTGTAGACCGGGCTCTGCTCGGCGCCGTTCTTGGTCGCCACCTTGGCGAACAGCGGGAAGTCGACCGCGTACTTCGACGTGCAGAACTGGCGGATCTGCTCGGCGCTGCCCGGCTCCTGCTTGCCGAACTCGTTGCTCGGGAAGCCGAGCACGGCGAAGCCCTTGCCCTGCAGCTCGGCGTGCAGCTTCTGCAGGCCCGTGTACTGCGGCGTGTAGCCGCATTCGCTGGCGACGTTGACGATCAGCGTGACCTTGCCCTTGTAGGCGGAGAGGTCGACCGGCTTGCCTTCGAGCGAGTCGGCGCGGAGCGAGTAGATGCCGGTCATGGTGGTGGCGGTCGGGTCGGTGGTGGAAGGGGTGGCCGCGGCGGGCGGGTTGGTCGCGGCAGGAGCGGCCGGTGTCGTGGTCGGTTCGGCAGCGGGCTTGCTGTTGCAGCCGGCGACCGCGAACGCGGACAGGAGCAGGAGGCGGGGGATGTGCATGGGCGCCAGTGTGGCCGACAGCGGCGCCGCGCGTCCAGCGATCCGCTCTCGACGGAAGGAACCGGCCGCCGGCCCGTCGCAGTCGGACTCGAGCATCGCCAGCGTGGGCCGTCGGCCCGTAGCATGGCTGCTCCCACCCGCATGCCGACCACCATGAATCGCGATCGCCTCGCTGCCGCCCGCGTGCACCCTGCCGAGCGCGGGGTCGCCTTGGTGCTGGCGCTGATCTTCTCGATCCTGCTCTACATCCTGGTCGCTGAACTCGTCGTCGCCGGCCGCATGGTGCGCGCCACTGGCGAGAACGATGCCCTGCTGGCACGCATGCGCACGCACATGCTCTACCAGATGCGCGATGCGGAGGATCAGCTGCTCAGCGACCTCGGCGGCGCTGCGGGCGAAGGTGGAGCGGGCGGCGCCGGCGCGCTGGGTGGCGCGCTCGGCGGGGCCGGTGCGTCCGGCAACCGTTCGGGCAGTGGCGGCAATCCGCTCGGTGGCGCAGGCGCTAGCGGTGCGAACGCGCCGGGCGGCGCGGCTGGTGCCGGCGGCGAGGAGGAGGAGGAAGACCCGGCTTCGCAGTGCGATGGCAGTCGCGACGCGTGGTTCCAGCCAGCGGGCCATCCGGACAACGACGTCACGACCTACGTCTGGGTCGAGGACGAGAACCGCAAGTTCAACCTGCTGTCGATCTGGAGCCCGGACGAGAAGTTCGCCGACTTCTCGCGCGATCGCCTGGTGCGGCTGATCGACAACCTGCGCGAGGACACCGAGTTCGACGTGCCGATGAGCGATGCGCAACGCATCGTCTCCGACCTGGTCGAGTGGGGCCGGCGCGGCGGTACCGAAGCGATGCCGCGACCGCGCTTGAAGTCCGACGACGAGAAGCGCCGCGACATCACGGTGATGATGCACCTCGACGAGTTGCTGCTGCTGCGCTCGGTTCCCGAGGACCTGTTCTTCGACAAGGTGCTCGACAGCCGCGTCTATCTCGGGCTCGAGTCGGTGCTGACGATCTGGACCGCGCTGAAGGTGGACGTCGGCAATCCCGAGAAGATCGCCCGCCAGCGGGCCGCTGCCGAATCGCGCGGGGACACGCCGGCGGCTTCGGGCACGGGCTCGGGTGCTTCGGGCGGCAATGTCAGCAGCGGCAACGCCGCCAGCGGTGGGGCCGGCAACAGCGGTGCGGCGGGCCAGGGTGGCCAATCCGGCGCCAGTGGCACGCAGAACCGTTCGGGCGCGCCGGCTGAGGGTGGCACCGAGCAGCCGGTGCAGCCCGATGGCGAGGGCATCCGCGTCAACGTGAACACCGCGTCGCGGCAGGTCCTGCGCGCCTTGTTCCCGCCGGAGAAGATCCCCGACCGCGTGATCGATGCGATCATCAAGTTCCGCAACGAAGAGGACGACAAGGCGCGCGAGGAGAGCGCCAGCAAGCAGCCGAAGGCCGAGCTGTCCGATTTCGGCAACCTGCGGCTCGGCGCCGACGTGAAGAAGAAGGTGTTCGTCACGCTGGCGGACCTGGAGCAGGTCGACGAGTTCGCGAAGCTGCCGGATCCGCAGATGAAGGCGGACTTCCAGAAGGCGCTGACGACGAAGTCCGAGGTGTTCACGATCCATCTCGCCACGCTGCACAAGCGCAGCGAGGAGAACCGCGTCTACCTGCTGCGCCGCGCGCGCACGGTCGTGCTGCGCGTCGACGACGGCGCCGATGGCCAGATCGTGCCGCTGGTGCCGTTCGAGGAGCGCGTGGGCTTGCGCGTGCAGCCGGTGGACATGCAGGACATGAACGCCGACCTGTCGTTCCAGTACTCGCAGATGGACCAGTTCGCGCAGGAGGACCGGGCCTGGAACCCGTTCATGGTCGACTTCTACCTGCCCAAGAACGTCCGCGAGCAGTTCTACCAACCGCGTTGAGCCGATGACCCCGCTCGTGTCCACGCCGTTGCCGGCCGACTTCCTGCTCAGCGTCGTGATGCCCGTCTACAACGAGCAGGCGACGCTGCACGACATCGTCGCCGCGGTGCGGGCGGTGCCGATCCGCAAGGAACTGATCCTCGTCGACGACGGCAGCAAGGACCGCAGCCGCGAGATCCTGCAGGAACTGTCCGCACTGCCCGACGTGCGCGTCGTGCTGCACGAGGTCAATCGCGGCAAGGGCGCGGCGCTGCGCACCGGCTTCGCGGCGGCGCGCGGCGACGTCGTCATCGTGCAGGATGCCGACCTCGAGTACGACCCCGCCGAGTATCCCGAGTTGCTGGCGCCGATCCGCAACGGCGTCGCCGATGTCGTCTACGGCTCGCGCTACCTGGTCGATCCGCGCGATCCCGGCCGCGAGCGCGACCACTTCGTGCACTACTTCGGCAATCGCGTACTGACCTGGATCAGCAACCTGTGCACCGGCCTCAACCTGACCGACATGGAGACCTGCTACAAGTGCTTCCGGCGCGAAGTGCTGCGGGACATCGTCATCGAGAGCCGGCGCTTCACGGTCGAGCCCGAGTTCACCGCCAAGATCGCGCGCCTGCCGGTGCGCATCCACGAGGTGCCGATCCGCTACCGCGGCAGGAAGTTCAGCGAAGGGAAGAAGATCGGTTGGCGCGACGCGGTCTCGGCGGTGTGGGCGATGCTGCGCTACCGCTTCGTCGCGTGACGGCGATCAGAACACGATGCCCATCGTCAGCAGCAGGCCGTTGAACGACGTGCCGTAGCCCTGCGCGAACAAGCCGCCGCGGTCGTCGCTCTCCGCCATCGATTGCCAGCGGCCGACGTAGGCGAGCCCGAGTTCGAATGCGCGCAGCCGGACTCGCGTGCCGACCTCGATGCCGGCGAAGCCGGTGCTGGAGTGGAAGGTCGTGTTGGTGTCGGAGAAGTCGATCCAGGTGCCGCCGACGCCGAAGCCCAGTTCGCCGTACAGCGTCCACTGCGCGCTGCGGCGCCGCAGCAGCACCAGTTCGGGCGCCAGCTCCAGCTTCGGGCCGACCGACAGGTAGGTCGTGTCGTAGCCGTCGCCGTTGTCGCCGAGGCCGAGCCGGTTGACCAGCAACCCGGCGCGGAACGGCATCGCGAAGCGGTGCTCCTCGAAGCGGTAGGTCATGTGCAGGAACAGCGTCCCGTTGTCGGTGGAGCCGCGCTGGTTCTGCGCATCGACGAGGTAGTCGTCGGTGAAGAGGCCTTCGAAGCGCGCGCCGCCGCCGAAACCGCGCGAGCCGGTGCCTTCCACCTGCACGCGGAACAGCGCGGCATCGGCCCGATCGACGCGGCTGTCGTTGTCGGTTCGGTAGTGGAACCTGCCACCGGCGAGGCCGACATCGGCCCGGAAGTACGAGAGGTCGTCCTGGGCGGCGAGGGGAACGGTGAGCGCGAGAAGGCCGGCGAGTGCGGTGCGCATGGCGTGCGGGATGGTAGCGAACGGAAACGCGCGAGCGCCGGTGGGGGGACCGGCGCTCGGCATGTCGCTAGCGTCAGAGGCACGCCGCCCGCTTCACAGCAGGTCGAGGATCCCCGAACTCTGGTTGGTCAGCGTCTCGACCGTGGCCCGGTAGTTCAGGTCGGCGGCCAGCCTGGCGTTCCAGGCGTGGTTGGCCCGATCGGCGATGCCACCGAGGGCAGCGGCCGCGAAGGCGCGCGGCAGCGCGCTCAGCTTGCTGTCGAGCAGCATCGTGGTGAGCGGGTCGATCGAGCGCCGGTCGCCGATCAGGCCGATCGCCGAGGCCAGCGACGCGAACGTCGCCAGGTTCTGCTCGTCGTTCTGCATGCGCTTGCGCAGCAGCTCCGACGCCGACTTGTCGCCGAGCAGCCCCAGCGCCACGGCCGCCTGCTTCAGCAAGTCCGGTCGCCGGCTCGACTGCTCCAGCGCCAGCTGGATGTCCTCCTTGGCCCCGCTGTCGCGCATCAGGCCGAGGCCGAGGCACAGGTAGCCGGCCTGGCTCTCCTTCTGCAGGTCGCGGAGCAGCCGTTCCCGCATGTGCGGAGCGGCCGCCTTGTGACCGACCAGGCCCAGCGCGACCGCGAAGCCGCCGACCGCGCTCGGGTTGCTGGCCTTGCGCAGGTGGTCGAACAGGGTCGTGCCGAGGAACGCGTCCTCGACCACCGGCTCGCCGCGGCGTGCCTGCTCCCGCCGCGCATCGTGCGCCATCACGCCGAGCGCGATCGCGTACCACGGTTGCTCCAGCGAACGGTTGCCCGATTCGAGGGCCTTCAGCAGCGTGATGCGGTTCTTGCTGCCGCCGATGCGGGCCAGCGAGATCGACGCGAAGTAGCGGGTCTGCGCGTCGCGGTGGTCGCGCAGCACTTCGGCCAGCAGCTGGCTGTGCGCGGCCGACGGCGACTTGGCATCGTCGTACGGCCCGCACAGCAGGCCCAGCGCCAGCGTGCAGGAACGAGCCACGTCGTGGCTGCGGCGCTTGGTGGACGCGCCGAGTTCGCGTGCGAACGCGTTCGCGTAGTCGCCGGCACGCGGGTGCGAGCGACCGACCAGCTTGGCGATCGCGGTCGGGCAGTGCGCTTGCACGAGCTGCTCGCTCGGGCCGAGTTGCCTGGCGAAGTACGCGTCCAACGCCGCCAGTGCTTCGTCGAGCAGCGCGCGTTCGCCGGCGATGGTGGTGCCGAGGCCCAGCAGGCTGATGCCGTGGATGGCGGCGACCTTCGGGTTGCGGTTGGCGATGGTGTCGTCGGCGAGCACCTTCTGCATCGGCTCGAAGGCGGCGCGCTTGATCGCGACGTCGCTGTGGCCGCTCGCCAGCAGGCCGAGCCCGTAGAGCGCGAAGGAGCGCGTGCGGGTGTCGACCTCGCGGCCGGCCAGGCGCCGCCCGGCGGCATCGTCGAGCGCGAGGCTGGCCAGCAGCTGCAGCTCGCCGTTCGCCACCTGCCCGGCGATGCCGAACGCCAGCGCTGCGGTCTCGCGCACTTCCTGGTCGCCTCGCTGCAGCCGCGGCTCGAACACCGAGCGCAGGGTGAAGTCCGGATGGTCCTGGCCGATCTTGGCCATCGCGATCATCGCCGCGGAGGTGATGTCGCGGTTGTCGCTGGCGTCCAGTGCGCGCTTCAGCGCCGGCAGCACGGCCGAGGCCTCGTTGCGCGTCGGCCGCATGCCGCGCGCTTCCCTGCGCCGGGTAGCGCCCAGCCAGATCTCGTCGTCGCCGGTGATCGGACCGCCACCGTCGACGGCGTCCTTCAGGCCGAGGAACGAGTCCTTGTTGAACTCCCACCAGAAGTCCCAGGTGGTGAGGTCGTCTTCCATCGGTGCGCCACCGCCGGTGCCGGGCGGAGCGCCGCCGCCGCCACCTGGCTGCATCGGCGCGCCGGTCGGTGCCGGGGGCGCGCCGCCGGTGCCGGGTGCGGTGGGCGACATCGGGCCCGGAGCTAC
>CAMAUH010000128.1 GCA_945861365.1 Candidatus Kuenenia stuttgartensis | reverse complement strand
CGCAGCTCGCGCGTCCCGCCGAGCGCGCCCGGATCACACCGCGCCGAGCGTCTGCGAGAGACCGTTCGTCGCCGTGACGGCTAGGCCAGGAGCACCGAGGCCACACCGGCCGAGCGGGGATCCCAGCCGGCCCAGGGCCCCGCGTGGGGCTCACTGCCAGTGGGCGCGATGGTCCTGCGCATACTGCGCGAAGCGGATCGGCGGCCGCCCGGTCACGGCCTGCACGGCGTCCGTGATGCGTTCGCTGTAGCCAGCCTTGAAGAAGCCGAGGATCACCAGCAGGAACTCGGCGTAGGCCGCGGGCAGGCCGGCCGCGAGCAGGCCGTCGCGCATCGCCGCCGGAGGGATGTCCTGGTAGGTGATGGTGCGGCCAGCGACCTGCGACAGCAGCACGGCGACCTGGTCGTGGTCGAGCGCCTCGCTGCCGGTGAGGTCGAACGCGCGGTCGTCGCGGTCGTTGCGCAGCAGCAGTTCGGCGACCACGGCGGCGATGTCGCGCGCATCGACGAAGCTGCCCTTCGCCTTGCCGACCGGCAGCAGGATCTTGTTCTGGTCGCGGATGCCGGCGAGCCAGAACGTGTGGAAGTTCTGCATGAACCAGTTGGGCCGCACCGTGTTCCACCGCAGGCCGGACTGCTCGAGGTGCAGCTCGGCGCGGCGCAGCGGCGCGTTCGGATCGGCGTCGGCGCCCATCGCCGACATCAACACGACCTTGCGCAGGCCGTGCCGCTTCGCGTGGTCGACGAACGGCGCGATCAGCGCGTGCTGGTCGACGTGGCCGGGCGGTGCGAACACGAACGCGGCCTCGGCGCGCGCGACCGCGTCGGCGACGCCGGTGCCACGCACCAGGTCGAGCTGCACCTGGTCGGGGCGGGTCGGGGCACGGCTGGTGCCGGAGAGCACGTTCTGGCCACGGGCGCGCAGCAGACGGACGAGTTCGGAAGCGACGGTGCCACTGGCGCCGACGACGAGGATGGGTTTCATGCGGGAGTCCGGTTCGAAGTTGAGGGTGCCAATCTAGGCCTCGATGCAGGACGCAGAATGCACCTGCGTCCTGATTTCATGTTCCGCCGTCTGCTATCCTGGATGGTCTTGCCATGGACCTCCTGTCCGACGTGCTCCGCCAGGCCGGCCTGCAACGCCGCCTGCTCGACCTCCGCGCGCTGCCCGAACACGGCGCCCTGCGCTTCCCGTGCGATCGCAGCATCGGCTTCCATGTCGCCCTGGGCACCCCGCTGTTCGTGCACGGCCCGGACCTGGATGGCCCCCTGCCGCTGGAAGCCGGCGACCTCGTGCTGATGGCGCGCGGCTGCGAGCACGTGGTGGCGACGAGCAGCAAGCGCCCGCGCGGCCCGATCCCCGCGGCCGACGCCACCAGCGACGGCCCGTCCCCGGCATCCGCGGTCGGCCTCGTCAGTGGCGCCTACCAGCTGTGGAACGCGCCGCTGCATCCGCTGTTCGCCGAACTGCCGCGCTGGAGCGTGGTGCGCGCCGCCGATCTCGGTCGCCTGTCGCCGTTGGCGCTGACGGTCGAACTGCTGCGCGACGAGGTGCAGCGCCGCGAACTCGGCAGCGGCGACCTGGTGTCGAGCCTGATGGACGTGACCTTCACCTACCTGCTGCGGGTGATCGTCGAACGCGCCGGCGCGGCCGCGACCAGCTGGTCCAGTGCGCTGCGCGATCGCGCGGTGCGCAGCGCGCTGGAGCTGCTGCACGGCGACGTCGGCTTCGGCTGGACGCTGGACGAACTGGCGCGCCGCGTCGGCGTGTCGCGTTCGGTGCTGGCGGCGCGGTTCCGGGCGGCGGTCGGCGACACCCCGCTCAACCATCTGCGCACTCTGCGCATGCAGTCGGCGATGCGCTTGCTGGCGGAGACCGACGAGCGGCTCGATGCGGTGGCGACGACAGTCGGCTACCAGGACGCGTTCGGCTTCAGCAAGGTCTTCAAGAAGGTGGTCGGCACGTCGCCGCGCGAGTTCCGCCGCCAGCAGGCCGAGGACCGCGCGTCGCCGTGGCGCTTCCGCCCGCTCGCGCACGGCCGCTGAGTTCGTTGTCGGCGTGGTCCGGGTCGTGGTCACCACTTCGGGCGACCGAATCCGAGCGCTCCAGGCACTCGCGGGACGTCCGCGACCGGGCGCGCGCAACGCCGCGTCGCGGTGCGGACCAGGAACCCCGCCAGGCCGCGATCTGCATTCGTCGCCAGAATTCGCGAACGCGGCGCGGGTGCCGTTCGCTCCCGAGCGCATGTTCCACTCTGCCCGCCGCCCGCACCTGCTCGCCGGGGTCTGCACGACCCTGCTGGCGACCGCCGCCTGCGCCCAGGTCGTCTCGTACCATGGCGTCTCCAGCGCCACCCACCAGACTCAGTTCACGTCCCTTGCGGGCCAGGGTTACCGGCTGATCTCGTTGGCGGTCGCTGGCGGGGCGGCCAGCGCCACCTACACGGCGGTCTGGGAACAGGTCGGCGGCCCGGCCTGGGTGGCCTCCCACGGCATGAGCGCGAGCCAGTACACGAGCCAGCGCACGGCATGGCGGCAGGCCGGCTACCGCGCGAAGTGCATCTCGGTCGCGGGCAGCGGCACCGACACGGTCTACGCCGCCGTGTTCGTCAACGACGGTGCCACGGTGACCGACAACCACGCCTACACCTGGACCGCGTTCGCGAACGCCTGCGCCAGCGCACAGGCCAACGACCAGATCCCGGTTTCGATCGACATCCACGGCTCGCCCTTGGCGCCGCTCTACAGCGCGGTGTTCGAGCCGAACACGCGCGACACGGCCTGGGGCTACAACCTCGACACCGACCACACCGAGTGGACGGAGACCTACGACGCGCACACGCCGGCGGGCGCTCGCCTCGCCTGCATCGGCATGTCCGACGCGCAGGACTACCTGTCGGTCTGGTACGACGACCGCATCGGCAGCACCGCCGTGCGCAGCAACTACACGGCCGCCGGCTTCGGCTCGCAGGTCACCACGCTCGGCAACTCCAACTACGACCTGCTGTGCGTCGCCGCGGGCGGCTCGGGCAGCAGCCTGCGCATCGCCGGCGGCTTCGCGACGCTGCGCACGCCGCGGAACCGCGTCTTCACGGCGACCGGCCAGGCGCGCGCCGAGTTCAACGCGTTCGACCAGTACATGGCGAACCTGATGACGACCGAACGCGCGCGCGCCGGTTCCATCGCCATCGCCAAGGACGGCCGCCTCGTCTTCGCGCGTGCCTACACGTGGGCCGAGACCGGCTACCCGATCACCCAGCCGACCAGCCTGTTCCGCGTCGCCAGCCTCGCCAAGGTGCCGACCGCGATCGCCGTGCACGAACTCGACGAACGCAACCTGCTGGCGATGACGTCGCGGCCGCAGGCAATGCTGGGCATCCCGTTCCTCGGTGGCGACCCGCGCCTGGTGAACATCACCGTGCAGCACTGCCTCGAGTACCGCAGCGGCCTGCCGCGCGACTACTCCCCGGTGACCATCGCGCAGTGGTACTACAACCAGCTCTCGTTGCCGCTGATCCTGCCCGCCGCGCGCTCGTTCGGTGAGGACTGGTTCGGCACGCAGACGCTCGAGTTCACGCCCGGCACGCTCGCCGACTACGCGAACTCCGCCCACTTCCTGCTCGGCCAGGTGGTCGAGGACGTCGCCGGCATGCCGCTGCAGACGTTCCTGCAGAACGAGATCTACGCGCCGCTCGGCATCACGCGCGCACGCACCGCCGCGTCGCTGACCGGCCAGTTGGTCGCCGGAGAGACGCTGTCGCACCTGCGCGAGCTGACGCTGTCGGGGAGCCAGCTGCACACCGACCGCCGCCGGCTCGCGTCGCAGTACGCCGCGGACCTGGGCTTCAAGAACGCGTCCGGTGGCACTGCGTTCTCGACCGTCGACTACGTGCGCCTGATCGCCGGCGTGCTCGACATCGGCGTCGACTCGCCCGTCACCGGCACGACGCAGCGCGCCACGATGCTCACCCGCAACTCGTACGTGCCCGGCAACGAAGGGCCCGGCGACGTCTGCCCGCTGAGCATGTCGTGGAGCACGCGCCCGAACGGGGTGTTCGCCTACCACAAGGGCGGCACGCTCGACAGCAGCAGCGCCAGCCTCGACTACCGCACCGACAAGGTCACCATCGCCGTGTTCCTCAACCAGGGCTCGGCGCACGCCGACGAATCGTCGCTGCACATGCTGACCGAAGCGGTCGCCACCTGGCCGAACGACGACCTGTTCCCGACCTACGGGCTGCCGTCGTTCCCGCGCCGCCCCGAGCTCACGGGCTTCTCGCCGAGCTCGCTCGGCAACGTCGGCAACACCCCGTTCCTGCTGCAAGGCGAACGCCTCGACCTGACCACGTCGGTCCTGTGCGGCCTCACCACGATCACCAGCCAATCGCCGACCACGTGGCAGGACGGCTACTTCCTGATCCTGTCGCCGACCACGATCGCGCTCTACCTGCCGCAGGGTCTGCTGCCGGGCAACTACACGGTGCGGGCCAGCAACGCCCAGGGCTCGAGCTCCCCGGTCAACGTCGCCGTCGTCGCCAACGCCAACTTCCAGCTCGGCACGCCGATCCGGGTCGGCAGCAACCAGTCGTTCGAAGTGATTGCGAGCCGCGGCTCGCTGTCGGCGAACGCGCTCTGCGTGTTCTGCATCAGCACCAGCAACCTGCCGTCGGATGCTCCCGGCGTCGTCAACCTCGGCCTGGGCAACCAGTGGAGCGACCTGCTGACGTCGCCATTCGATGGCTTCGATGCGGCCACTCGCTCCGTCACGTTCGTGGTGCCGCCGATGCCGTTCCCGCTCGCGTACTTCCAGGCCGCCGCGTTCGACGTCGGCAACCCGAACCCGTTCCCGCTGCCGGTGACGAACGTGCGCCAGGTGCAGCGCCAGTGATCGGGCCGGTCCGTCGGTAGTCCAGCAGCGGCGTGGCAGCGCGATCGCGCGCCACCGCTGCGCCCGACCAGTCCTGCGGCGCCCGCGATTGCCGCAGCCGCGCCCTGGTTCCTACCATCACGGCGTGACCGCCACGCTCGCCGACTCCTTCTGGCACAACGACCGCGAACTCGCCGACGCGTGCCTCGCCCATCCGTTCGTGCGCGGCCTCGCCGACGGCTCGCTGCCGACCCCGCGCTACCGCGACTACGTGGCGCAGGACGCGTTCTTCCTGCGCGCGTTCGCAGCCGCCTACGCACTCGCCGGGGCGCGCTGCCAGGACGCCGCCGGCAAGGCGCTGTACCAGCAACTCGCGCAGGGCGTCGACGACGAACTGCGCCTGCACCGGCAACAGGCCGAACGGCTCGGCATCGACCTGTCGCGCGTGGTGCCGGGCGACGCGACGCTGGCCTACACCGAGTTCCTGACGGCGACCGCTGCCACACGCCCCGAACCATGCGCGGCGGCGGCGATGCTGCCGTGCTTGCGCCTCTACGCGTGGCTCGGCGAACGGCTGCTGCCGCAGCTCGTGCCCACGTCACCGTTCGGTGATTGGGTGCGCACCTACGCCGATCCGGGCTTCGCGTCGCTGTGGCGTGCGTTGGCGCCGCGGCTCGACGGCGCCGAACGGCAAGGCACAGCACGCGACGAACTCGCGGCGCTGCACCGGCGCGCGATGCACCTCGAGCACCGCTTCTTCGCCGCTGCATGGGGCGGAACCTGGCCGGGCCAGCCGCCGATCGCCCTGACGAGCGCCGGCAGTGATCCGTCGGGCGGGGCCGGCATCCAGGCCGACCTGAAGACGTTCCATCGCCACGGCGTCTACGGCCAGTCGGTGCTGACGCTGCTGACCGCGCAGAACACGCGCGGTGTGCAGGGTGTGTTCGTGCAGCCGGTCGACGTCGTGCGCGCGCAGCTGCGCAGCGTCGCCTTCGACCTCGGTGCGCGGGCGACGAAGACCGGGGCGATCGGCAGTGCGGAGCTGGTCGCGGCGATCGCGGACGAACTCGCAGCGCGGCCGCTCGGTGCCCTGGTCGTCGATCCGGTGCTGGTCAGCAAGCACGGCCACGCGCTCGCCGGCGGCGACGTCGCCGCAGCGCTGCGGCAACGGCTGCTGCCGCTCGCCACCGTGGTGACGCCGAACCGCTTCGAAGCCGAAGCACTCACCGGTGTCGCCGTCGCCGACCGCACGTCGGCGCTGGCGGCGGCGCGCGCGCTGCTGGCCAACGGCGTGCAGGCAGTCGTCGTCAAGGACGTGCCGGGACTGGGTGGCGATCTGCTGGCCTGTGCCGACGGTGTGGTGGCGGAGGTGGCGTCGCCGCGCCTGTCGACGCCGCATCGCCACGGCAGCGGCTGCACGTTCAGCGCCGCGATCACCGCGCGCCTCGCCCACGGCGATGCGCTGGCGACGGCGGTGGCGATTGCGAGCGACTTCGTCGGCCGCGGCATCGCCAGCGCGCCGGGCTTCGGCGAGGTCGGCCCGCTCAATCACTGGGCGTGACCGTCGAGCTGGCGCGCCTCGGCGCGCGGCTTCGTCAGCTCAACGCGGCGCGACCGACAGTTCGCGCACTGCCTGCGTGCGTCGCGGCGACTCGTCGAGCACCTGGCGCTGCACCGTCGCGAAGTCGATCTTGCGGAGGTCGAGCTTGCGCACTTCGCGGTTGTGCATCGTGTGGAACCAGAGCGTCCGGTGGGTCAGGTCGGTGACGACCGTGATCTGCGTGGCCGACGGGATGTCCGTCGCCTGCGCACCGGCGGGAGCCGACGCGCCGATCGGGATGTTGAAGTTGTCCAGGATGCGGAACGCCTCGAAGACGGCGTCCTCGGCGGTCGGCAGCGGACGCGCCGAGGCGGTCAGCGCCGCGGCCCGCACGAAGCGCGACGGCGGCGTGAAGTCGCCCGGCAGGCCGAGCAGACCCGAGCCGCTGCCGAACGGACCGCCGCTGCGCCCGGCGACCGTGATCGGTTGGTCGGGGCTGGCCGACAGGCCGACGTAGTTGCGCAGGTTGGTCAGGTGCCAGTCGTAGCTCGGGGAGTTGGTGATGACGCCGAGGAACGCGTCGAACACATGCACCCGGCCGCCGTCGACGATCTCGACGACGATGCAGGCACCGGTCGGATCGGCGATCTTCCAATGGAACGGCAAGGCCGCGCCGCCGAAGCGCGGGTCGGCGACGTCGACGATCCGCAGGTCCTCGAGGTGGGCCTTGGCTTCCGCGACCGTCGTCCACATCGAGAGCAGCCAGCGCTGGAAGTCGCCGACGCTCAACGACTGCGCCGCAGCACTCGGCTCGTAGGCGGCGCACTTCGCGAAGCCGGGGAAGTAGTACATGCCGACGTAGAGGCCGTGCTCGTTGACGGCGTCGGGCCCGTAGTCGGTGCCATACGCGGTCAGGGTCGCGAAGCCGTGGCGGCCGCGCCACGTGTGGCCGTTCTCGCCTTCGGGAGTCAGCGCGCGAAACGTCTCGCCGCGGGGAACGACCAGCAACCGATCGTGGCCGGCGTCGCCGAGCGCCCATTCGACGGTGCGGCCGACGACCTGGGTGCCGTCGGCGGCGGCCAGCGAGACGCCGGTGCAGACCCGCGGCGGCGGTGGCGTGCCAGGCATGGTCCCGAAGCTGGTCGGGCCGAACAGGGCGGCGAAGGCGAGCATGGTGGGCGCGTGGAAGTTGGCCATGGCGGGCGATGCTAGCCGTACTCGGGCGCCGGATCTGGCAGGCGCTCCTTCGCGCCAGGCGCTATCGCCATGGCGTTGCCTCAGCGCGGCTGCGTGGGCTCGGCCGCGAGCTTGCTGCGCCAGGCGGCAACTTCCACCGCGTCGCCCTTCGCCTCGTAGAGCTGCACGAGTCGTTCGAGGGCTTGGGCGATGCGCGGCAGGCTCTTCGCCGCGATGCCCGATCTGCGCTCCTGCATGCCGCGGAAGCCGGCGAGCAGCAGGGGTTCGGCCTCGGCGAGCTTCCGCTGGCCGAGCAACGCGGCGCCGAGCAGCGACCGCGCGTGGAACGTCTGCCAGTCGTCCGGCGCCAGCTTCTCGCGGATCGCGAGCGATTCGCGCAGCAGAGGCTCTGCCTCGGCCCAGGCCTGGAAGCGCATCAGGCCGTGCTCCGGATCCTCGCAGAACCTGGTGAGGGCCGCAGCCCGCTCCTTGCTGTCCTTCGGCAGACTGGCCAGCGCCTTGCTGAACAACTGCACCATGAACTTCGCGAGCCTGGTGATCGTGTGTGGTTGGTCAGGCTTCAGCAGTTGTTGGTAGGCCCCCATCAGCCGGTTGGTGATCGCTTCGGCGTCCGGGTAGCTCCGATGCGCTTCCTCGAGCAGCGGGATGGCCTCCTCCAGCCGGCCGGCATCCGCGTAGTTGACGCCCAGATTGAACACGAGCACGGCGGTGTCGGGGTGCTGCCTGCCCAGCGCCTTCTCCATCATGGGCAGCGCCTCCTCGAACAGGGGGATCGACTGGTCCAGCTTGTCTTGCTGCCAACACACCTGGCCCAGGAGGTTCATCGCCGAGGCAAGCTCTGGGTGGCCAGCGGGAAGGCAGCCGCGCAGCACCTGGACGGCTTCGCGCGTGGTCCGTTCGCACTCGGCCAGCTGGTCGCTGTCCTTCAAGGCCGCCCCCAGATTGAGCAGCGCCGTGGCGGTCTCTGGATGTCCGTTGGGGTAGGCCGCGCGCAGGATCCCCAGGGCTTCGCGATGCAGCGGTTCGGCCTCGCCGGCTCTGCCGAGCCCCGACAGCACGTTGCCGAGGTTGTCCAGACCGTTGGCGATCTCGGGGTGACCCGCGGGCAGGGTCGCCCGGCGAATGGCCAGGGACTCGCGGAACAGCGGCTCGGCCTCGGCGGAACGACCCTGGCTCTGCAGAACCGCCGCCACGTTGTTCAGGCCTGCACCGATCTTCGGGTGCCCTGCCGGCAGGGTGGCGCGCGTGATCTGCAATGCCTCGTCGAAGAGCCGCTCGGCTTCGGCGATCCCGCCTTGGCTGCGCAAGTGCGTCGCGAGGTTGTTCAGGCCCCACGCCACCTTGGGATGACCGTCAGGGAACGCATTCCGCAGGATCGCCAGGGCCTCGCGCAGGTGTCCCTCGGCTTCGGTCCACTTGCCTTGCGCAGCCAGGATCACGGCGAAGCTCCCCAAGCCGCTGGCGAGCGCCGGACTCGCCGCCGAAGAGGCTCGCAAGACGGTCAAGGCCTCGCGTTGGAGCGCTTCGGCTTCGGCCGACTTGCCCTGCCTCTGCAGGGCGTCCGCGAGGTTCTGCTGGCAACCGGCAGTTTCCAGGGACCCCGCCGGGAAGGCCGCAGAGCGGCTCGCCAGCGCTTCCCGGAACAGCGTCTCGGCTTCGGCCGGTGCACCTTGCTCCAAGCGCAGCAGCCCGAGTTCCGCCAGCGCCTCGACGACGTCGTTGTGGCCGGGGGGCCGGGCAGCGCGCAGGATCGCCAGCGATCGGACCAGGTTCGGTTCCGCGTCGGCGAAGCGCCCGAGCTTGCGCAGGGTCTGACCGATCGTGGTTCGAACCCTCTCCTCCACGAGGAGTTGCCCGGCGAGCGAACCCTCGTCGAGCGCCTGCTGCGCGGCCCGCATCACCTGCACGACGGTCAGCGCGTCCTTCATTGGCGCTGCGGTCACCGGATCCAGGGGCAGCAGGTCCGGATCGACCGCGGCGAGCATGTCGGTCTGGAACTTCGCGACCGACTCGGCGATGGCCGCCTGCTGATCGGCTTCGGTGCGCGCGAACTCGGCCTGCCGACGCTGCGTCGCCT
>CAMAUH010000127.1 GCA_945861365.1 Candidatus Kuenenia stuttgartensis | reverse complement strand
GGGAGCGACGGGCTCGCGTGCTGACCCGGCGCAGGCCGCGTCAGTCGTGCATCACTGCACGTCGATGCGGCTGGCGACGCCGTTGCTGGTCGTCAGACCGAACGCGTTCTGGCCGTTCGGCAGGCTGTTCGGGGTGATCAGCGCGGCCGACTGGCTGTAGAGGAACGTGCCCGCGGGGACACCGGCCGGGATCGTCAGCGTGACCGTCTGGCTGCTGGTGAGGCCGACCATCGACTGCGTGAAGTCGAGCGACTGCACGAGCGCGGCGCAGCCCGGCGCGCCGATGAAGCTGAGGTCGAGGCCCGGGGCCGGGACCTGGCCGAGGCTGATGATGCTCAGCGCGACGTAGAGACCCGAGCCCGGGGTGAGCTCAGGGATGTTGCTGGTCGTGTAGGTGACGACCGAGCCAGTCGACGGGGTCGAGATCGGCGCCGGCGCCGCGCCGAGCGCGAGCGGCTGCACCGGGACCTGCGTGTAGCTCGCCGGCAGAGCCGTCGCGAAGTTGACCGAGCCCGGGTCGGCCACGGGGCCCGCGCCGCGGAAGCCGACGAGGTAGGCGGTGCCGAACGTCGAGGCCGTCGACGGGTCGATGGCGGTCCAGACGTAGGTCACGACGCCGCTCGAGCGATCCAGCTGGATCTGCATCGTGCCGGGGTTCAACACGCCGGTCGGGTAGTTGTCGACGTTGTCCCACGTGATGTAGATCACGCTGCCGACTTCCTCGGTCTTGATGCGGCCGGTGCTGGTGGCTTCCGCGTCATACCAGTCGTGCCAGCCGACGTAGAACGCGGCGGCGTTGTTCAGCGCGCCGGCCAGCTCGGGGCCGGTCGGGGTGTAGTCGAGCGAGTTGTTGCCCACACCGCCGAGCGTCACGATGCCGTTGTGCGAGATCGTCAGCTGGCTGGCGATGCCGCCCGGGGTCGGGAAGCCGGTGGTCGGCGTGAACACGTCGTCACCGTCGTCGTTGGTCGCGAGCGAGGTCGCGGCAACCGTCGGGGCGACGTAGAGAGCCGCGCCGGCGCCGGGCAGCCAGCTGGCGAGGTAGCCGCTGCCACTCGGGGCCAGCAGCATCGCGTTGCCCTGCAGGCCCGCCTGGGCCGCGACCGCGTCCGCGAAGGACTGGTAGCCGCAGGTGGCCGGGATGCTGTAGCAGCCCGTGCCGTAGTTCGTGTGCGTCGCCGCGCAGTTGCCCGGGTTCCAGACAAAGCCAGGCGCGGTCGGCAGGAAGTCGACCTTGGCACCCGACAGGCTGATGGCGCCCAGCGTCGTGAAGAGCTGGAAGTTCGTGTTGGTCGCGCCGATGCCGACCGTGGAGAAGTTGGTCGCGGCCGGGATCGTCGCACCCGCGCCCGGCGACATGCCGACGAGGATCGTGCTCGGGCGGCGGTTCTGCACGCGCGAGTCGTAGACGAACGTGAAGTCACCCGCCGGCGACATCCACAGCTGCACCGAGAACTGCAGCGTGGCCGCGGTCGAATACTCGATCGCGTTCTCCCACGTGACGACGACCTTGCTGGCCGTCGAGCTGACCTTCACCGCGCCGCCGCTGGCGACGACCATGTTCAGGTCGGTCCAGAACGGGGCGATCATCGGCGAGGTAGCCGCGGCGAGCGCCGTCGTGTTGCCGGTGCAGCACAGCGCGCCACCGGTCGTGGTGCCGTTGCTCAGGTACACGAAGCCGTTCGTGCACGGGTGGATCGTCGTGTAGGTGTTGCCGTTGAACGGGAACGCGAACGGCAGCGTCTGCGCGGGCAGCACGATGTCGTCACCGCCGCCGATGCTGGCGCCGGTGTTGCTGTCGAGGCACTGGGCCTGGAGGGAGATAGCGCACGCGGCAGCGACGAGCGCGGCGCGTGAAAGGGAGCGGAATGCTTGCATGGTTGAACTACGAGGAAAGGGACTCTCCAGATCGAGAGTGGGCAGACGGAGGAGGCTACTCCGCGCGCGGGCTGCTCCAAGGGACACCGACGGCGAATTGACGCTGCGCGATCGGCGATTCGGGATTCGCGGCGGCGAAACGCGGCACCACGCACCACACTGCCATCTCCCGACCCCATCACCACCGATCGCGCCTTCGCCCGACGTTCCCGCCGTTGCGAAGGCGCCTTGCGCCCGCCCCTCGGGATCGCGATCCTGCTCGCCCCCCAAACCGAGAACTGCATGTCCACGACCGCCGAGAAGCACGTCTTCCAAGCCGAGGTGAACGAGGTCCTCGCCCTCGTCGTCAACTCCCTCTATTCGCACCGCGAGGTCTTCCTGCGCGAACTGATCAGCAACGCCGCCGACGCGATCGACCAGCTGAACTTCAAGTCGCTGACCGACCACTCGCTGCTCGGCGACGACAAGGAGCTGCGCATCGAGCTGATCCGCGACGACAAGGCCGGCACGTTGACGATCCGCGACAACGGCGTCGGCATGACGCGCGAGGAGCTGATCGGCAACCTCGGCACGATCGCGCGCAGCGGCAGCAAGAAGCTGATGCAGTCGCTGTCGGCCGAGCAGAAGAAGGACATCACGCTGATCGGCCAGTTCGGCGTCGGCTTCTACAGCGCGTTCCTGGTCGCCGACTCGGTGACCGTGATCTCGCGCAAGGCCGGCAGCGCGGAGACCTGGGTCTGGGAGAGCCAGGCGAAGGGCGACTTCGAGGTGCGCACGGGCGAACGCGCCGGCCGCGGCACCGACGTGATCCTGCGCCTGAAGGACGACGCCAAGGACTACCTCAACGAATGGCCCGTGCGCGAGGTCATCGGCAAGTACAGCGACTACGTGCGCTGGCCGATCCGCATGGAGGTCGAGCGCGGCGGCGGCGACGAGAAGAAGCAGGAGTGGACGACGCTGAACCAGGCGCGCGCCCTGTGGACGAAGAGCAAGGCCGACGTCACCGACGAACAGCACCACGAGTTCTACAAGGCGCTGTCGCACGACTGGGCCGAGCCGCTGGCCTGGACGCACTTCAAGGTCGAGGGCACGCACGAGCTGACCGGCCTGCTCTACATCCCCCGCAAGGCGCCGTTCGACCTGGTCGAGAAGCGCAAGAGCGGCGTCAAGCTGTTCGTGAAGCGCGTGTTCATCATGGACGACGCGCAGGAGATCGTGCCCGAGTGGCTGCGCTTCCTGCGTGGCGTCGTCGACAGCGAGGACCTGCCGCTCAACGTGTCGCGCGAGATCCTGCAGAAGGACGCGACCACGCGCTTCATCAAGAAGCAGGTCGTCGGCAAGACACTGACCTTGCTCGAAGAACTCGCCGCCGAAGGCGAGACCGAACGCGAGGTCGACGGCGAGAAGCAGAAGAGCGACCGGTTCCTGACGTTCTGGACCGAGTTCGGCCGCCTGCTGAAGGAAGGCGTCTACCACGACATCGATGCGCGCGACCGCCTCGCCAAGCTGCTGCGCTTCCGCAGCACCAAGGACGACGGCTGGCACGGCCTGCAGAGCTACGTCGCCCGCATGCCGGCCGACCAGAAGGCGATCTACTACGTCGCCGCCGACAGCCTGGCGACCGCGAAGTCGAGCCCGCACATCGAGGCGCTCGGCAAGCGTGGTTGCGAGGTGCTGCTGCTGACCGACGCGATCGACGAGTGGATCGTCGACGCACTGCGCAAGTTCGACGACAAGGACTTCGTGTCGGCGGCGAAGGGCGCGCTCGACCTGCCGGAGACCGACGAGCAGAAGCAGGCGAAGGAAGCCAAGGCGAAGGAACTGGCGCCGCTGACCGAGCGCATGCAGAAGGCGCTCGACACGCAGGTGAAGTCGGTGCGCGTGACCGATCGCCTGACCGACTCGCCCGCCTGCCTCGTCAGCGACGAGCACGGCATGAGCGCTCGCCAGGAACGCGTGCTGCGCGAGGCCGGCCAGGACGTGCCGCAGCAGAAGCGCATCCTCGAACTGAACGCCGACCACGCGGTGGTGAAGAAGCTGACCGGCCTCGCCGACGACGCCGAGTTCGCCGATTGGGCCGCCCTGCTGCACGACCAGGCGCTGCTCGCCGAAGGCGCGATGCCGGCGGATCCGGCGGCGTTCGCGCGGCGCCTCACGGCGCTGATGGGCAAAGCCTGAGCTTGCGGCAGGGGATGGCGGCGCCTATCTCACGCGCTGCCATGCCCCCCACGCCCACCGCCGATCTCCTGCAACAACTCCACTGGCGCTACGCGGTGAAGCGCTTCGATGCCGCCCGCCACATCCCGGACGACGTCTGGGCGGCGCTGGAGCAGGCGCTGCTGCTGGCGCCTTCGTCGTTCGGGCTGCAGCCGTGGAAGTTCCTCGTGGTGGCGACCCCGGCGCTGCGCCAACAACTGCGCACCGCGTCGTGGGGCCAGTCGCAGGTCACCGACGCGAGCCACTACGTGGTGATCACCGGCCTGCGCACCACCACCGTCGACGACGTCGACCGCTTCCTGCGCCGCCAGAGCGAAGTGCGTGGCACGCCGCTCGACTCGATGGCCGGCTACCGCAAGGTGCTGGTCGACTTCCTGGCCAAGGGCTGGGCCAGCAAGGACCTAGCGGCCTGGAACGCGCGCCAGGGCTACATCGCGCTCGGCCAGTTCATGACCGCCGCCGCGATGCTCGGCATCGACACCTGCCCGATGGAAGGCATCGACATGGCCGCCTACGACCGCCTGCTGGATCTCGACGGCTCGCGCTACACGACGCTGTGCGCGTGCGCGGCCGGCTATCGCGCTGCAGACGACAAGTACGCGGCCGCGAAGAAGGTGCGCTTCGCCCTCGACGAAGTCGTCGAACGGCGCTGAGGCGCTCAGCTCACAGGTACGTGTAGCTCGTCGTCGCGGTGCAGCCGCCCGGCGTGGTGATGACGACCTGCGCCACCCCGACCGCCCCCGGCGGCGTGCGCACGGTCAGCACGGTCGCCGAGCCCGACACGAACGTCGCGGGCGCCCCGCCGATCGTCACCGTCGACGTGGTCGTGAAGCCGGTGCCCTGGATGATGAACAGCTGGTTGCCGGCAGCGGTGCCACTGTTCAGGATCGTGTTGGTCACCGTGGGCGTCGGATTGAAGGCCGAGCCGATCGCCTGGCCATCGGGGTTGGTCACCAGCAGCGACGAGCCGCACGGCGTGTTGGCCGGGAACGGGAACACGATCTGCGTGGCCGTGCTCGACGTCGGCGCGACCGGAGCGCCGTTCACCGTCAGCTGGAAGCCCGGCAGGAAGCGCTGGCCGGTGATCGTGATCGCCGCGCCGGCCGCAGCACTCAGCGGACTCACCGTCGAGATCGTCGGCGCCGCACTCGGCGCGAACGTGACGTCGACGGCGTTGGTCACCCCGAGCGCGAACGGCGTCGCCGATGCGATCGTCACTGCCTGCAGCGTCATTGCCAGCGGCAGCGTCACCACGCCCGGCGGCACCGGTAGCGTCCACGGCGTGCCCGTGGCCGGGAAGATCGCGGGGAACAGCCCGAACGAGTCCGCGAGCACCAACTCGGTGGCGCCGTACGGCAGCACCGGGAAGCACGTCTCGCCAAAACCCAGCTGCGTGCCCGGCGCGCCGGGTGCCGGGGCCAGCGATGCGAACAGCACGAACGGGGCGCCGGCGCCGAACGCGGGCGGCGACGCCAGCGCGATCGGGAACGACTGGAACGTCGCCAGGTTGACCGTGCGCAAAGCACCACCGGAGCTGCCCGCGACGGTCAGCGTGTCCTGGCCGAGGGTGCCCGCATAGCACGGGTGCGCGAGCGGCGTCGACGTCCACGTCCACGACAGCATCTCGACCAGTTCGGTCAGCGTGCCAGCGCCCGTCGAGGCACAGAAGCCGACGATCGCCGTGCCATTCACGAGGTTGGCGCCACCCACCGCACCACCACTGAGGTACGTGCCGCCGGTCACGAAGCTGTAGGGCCGCGAGATCGCCGGCGTCGTGGCGCCATCGACGAACACCTCGATCGTGCCCGGCACGTAGCGCACGCGCAGCGTGTGGATCTGGCCGTTGCTCAGGTTGACGGCCGGCGTGTTGCGCCCGATCGAGTACTGCTCGTACTCGTGGTTGCCCAACGCCCCGCGCGTGTGGATCGACAGCTCGTTGTTGCTGGTGTCGTTGAACGGCGGGACATCCATGTAGGTGTCGAGCTCGATCGCGATCGAGTTGCGGATGCCGGTCGCGCTGTTGGCGCCGATGCCATAGCCGAGGCCCCACACGGTGCCGCCCTGCGTCGCGACGCCGTTCGGATCGCCGTGGATCACGAGCGCCATGCCCTCGGCCTTGGTGCCGACCGGCGGCGGCGTGATGCGGAACGTGTAGGTCGTGTCGAAGCCGGCGAGCACCGGCATCGCGCCTTGGCGCCACAGCCAACCGGTCTGGTTGCTGGAGTTCGCGGTCAGGCGCACCGCGGTGCCGCTCTGCGCGGCGTTGCCGAGCAGGCTGAGCTGCGCGGTGCTGCTGAAGTCGGTGTAGGTGAACGACTGCGCCGAGAGGCCGGCAGTGGCGACGAGGACGGCGAGGGACGGGAGGCGAAGGATCATTGCGTGGTGCGGGTCGCGGAGGGGGCGCGGCACTCTAGCGAGCGTCGGCTACCTGGAAATGCCCTCCGCTACTGCACCGCCCCAGCCAGCAACAGTCCGCATTCGGAGATGCGCTCGGCAAACCGCTCGACGTCGCCAGCCAGCAGAACACCCAACTGCAGCGCCAGCATCGCCGCCAGGTCAGCCGGTGCCCCCTTCGCCTTGGCGATGGCATCGACGTCCAGGCCTTTGCCGCGCTGCCGCAAGTCTCGCAGCGCCTCACGCAGTTCCTGCCGTTCGGCAGTTGTCAGGCTGCCCCCGACCCTTGCCGCCGGTGCAAAAAGCGGCTCGACGCAAGCGGTGAACTGGCGCCGCAACTCCCCCTCGAACTCGCGCGCCACCTTGCCCGCCGCGTCGTCATGCAAACGCATGCGCGCCACCGTGCGGTCGAACAACCGGAACACCTCGGCACGCATCGCCACGATGCCGCCCGCGAGGCTGCCGCGATGCGCGACATGCACGCGCAGACGGTCCCGCAAGGCCGCGTCGCCAGCATCGCCGAAGGCCGGGCGCGCCAGCTGCCGCAGGTCGAGCACAGCCTGTTCGAAAACGCAGGCCTGCCACCACGCTTGCTGCCCCGGCTCTCTCTGCAGGTGCCGCGCCAAGACCAGCATCGCCTCGCAGCGCTGCAGGAACCGCTTGCCCTGCTTGTCCGCCACGGCCTGCATCGCGTCGGCGCAGCCGACCAAGGCCAACGTGCGCATGCCACTCGCGAGTTCGTGGTCGTACTCGCGGTACAGCCACTCCTTGCTGGTGGCCCGAAAGCGGCAGCTCGACTCTCCAGCAGCGAGGTCCCACGCGACCAAGGCTGGCTGCGCCGCGCGCACCACCGCGCGCCACTCCGCACTGCACGCCTCGCCATCACCCAGCGGCAGCGGGCCACCATGGCTGGTGATGCGCGGCAGACGTTCGCATGACTCGCCAGCCTGCGTTACCACCAGGGCGATCGCGCGGCGGTAGTGCACCGCGGCGTCGGCCTTCTGCAGCGACGCGAACGGCAACTCGCGCACATGGAACTCGCGGCCATCGCCGGCCTGGAACACCGCGCGCAGCGTGCCGTCCTCGCCCGTTCGCGCCACTTCGAGGAACAGGCAGCTCTGCGGCTCGCCGGCGTCGAACTCGAGCCCGGGCACCGCGACCGCGTTGGTGGCGATGACGTTCTGCGCCAGCGGCGACGTGACGAACTCGGGCACGTCGTAGCCGACCAGCGCGCGGGTCGGATGCAGGATCACGCGGCTGCGATGCACGTCGCCACCGACCAGCACGACGCCGGCGATCTGCTGCGCCCCGAGCCAGCGGAACAGGCCATCGCGCTCCGGCAGCCAGTTGCCCCAGCAGTCCTTCTTGTTGGGCCGCACGCCTTCGTTCCACACCATGCCGCAGGCGAGCACCTTGATCGGCGCGGTCGATGCCTGCAGCGCCTGCTGCAGCCACGCGATCTGCTTGCTGCCGAGCAGCGAACGCTCGCCCGACGCCAGCGGCGAGGTCTCGGCATCGGCGAAGCTGCGCGCGTCGAGCAGGAACACTTCGAGCGGCCCGCGCCGGAACGACGTGTAGATACCGCGTTCGCCGTCGCCGTAGCCCGCGTGCGCGTGGTAGTCGACGAACACCGGGCGCGCGGTCTCGCTGCCCTTCGCGGCACCGAACTCGTCGTTGGCGGTGTAGTCGTGGTCGTCCCACGTGGTCCACGTCGGCAGCGCCCGCAGTGCTGCGCGCACCGGCGAGAACGCGAAGAACTCGCGGTGGCGGCGCCGCCGCGCGTCGACGGTGCCAGCGTCGATGTAGGGCGTGTCGCCGAGCAGCGCGAGCGCGTGCGGCGAACGCGCCAGGATGCGGCCCCAGATCGGCTGGTCCTTGAAGCCGGTGTCGCTCGAGCACGAGCCGAACGCGACGACGGAAGCACTGGCGTCGTCGGCCATCGCGGTGGCCCACGGGCCCGGTTCGTGGTGCACGACGCGTTCGCCGTTCAGGATCGTCGCGTCGTAGAGGCTCGCCGGCTCGAGGCCGGGCAGAGTGAAGTGCAGTGTCAGGTCGTGTGCGGCGTCCGCGATCGCGTTCGCGCTGACGACGTCGCCGTCCATCGCGACCAGCCGCAGCGTGAACGCGCCGGGCTCGCTGGCGCGCGCCCATACGTGCATCGACGTGCCGTCGACATGGCCGCGGAACGGGCCGTGCGTCAACGTCGGCGGCGCCTGCGCGAGCAGCGCAGTGGAGAACCAGCAGCAGAGGATCAGGCTTCGCATCGCAAGCATGGGGTGAGGGCGGTTCGCCACGCGGCGAGCTTCTGGGCCAGCGAGCGGCTGGCGTGGGCGGGGCTGGTGGACGGCACCGGCACGATGCGCAGCGCGCGTCCGGTCGGCAGGGTCGGCACGACGTGTTGCACGAACAGGCGGTGCGCGGTGCCGCCGTTGCACAGGATCGTGGTGATGGCGGGGTGCTGCGCGAGGAACGGCGCGAACTCGTTCACGCGCTGGCTCGCGGCATCGATGTCGCTGTCGAGGCTGCCGTCGCGTTCGCAGCTCTGCAGCACGTCCCACACGGCGATGTGGTGCTGGAGCAGGGCGGCGGTGCGTTCGGGGTAGGTCGCGTTCGCATCGAAGCCGCACAGGGTGGCGAGCAGCGGCCAGAACGCGTTGCGCGGGTGCGCGTAGTAGCGGCCGGCGGCGAGCGAGGCTTCGCCCGGCATGCTGCCGAGGATCAGCACGCGCGCGTCGGCGCGGGCGATCGGGGCGAAGCTGCGGACGCGGGTCACGAGGCGACGGTAGCTGGCGTGGCGTCGACGACAAGGTGCGGAAGATGGCTTGAGCATCCCGGCCACGCGGCCCCGCCGCGGCGCACCTTCATCGCCGGCCGTCGTCGCGCAGGTCCTTGGCGGTCGAGCTTGGCCCGATCGTGAAGCCCCTCCGAAGCTGCCGCAGTCGCCGAATCGCTGCCCTTGCGCGCAAACGATCGATCGGCTGCTCCTGAACATCGCAGGCATCCGCTGGCGCGGTGAGCGAAGCCGCATGGTCTTGCAGCCCAAACCGGCGCACAGCCTCGCGCACGACATCGCTCGCGGATGCGAATGCTCCACTGCCGACTTGGGCGCGCACGAACCTCGCCAGTTCGGGTGACAGGGACACGCGGATCGACACCTTGCGCACCGACCCAGCCTACCGATGCGCCGGCGACTT
>CAMAUH010000126.1 GCA_945861365.1 Candidatus Kuenenia stuttgartensis | reverse complement strand
GGAGCCGGTCGTGTCGCCGCCGGCCTCGACATTCGAGATCACCACCGACCTCGTCGTGCGCGCGTCGCCGCAGCGCGTCTGGGATCGGTTGGTGACGTTCGGTGCGATGGCGCCGCCGACGGAGTGGTGGTTCCGCGCCGGCATCGCGTATCCGACCCATGCCACGATCGAGGGGCGCGGCGTCGGTGCGGTGCGGCGCTGCTCGTTCAACACCGGCGACTTCGTCGAGCCGATCGAAGTCTGGGACGAACCGCGTCTGCTGCGGTTCGGTGTCGAGCAGTGTCCGCAGCCGATGATCGAGTGGAACCCGCTGCACGACCACGTCGACGCAGCACACCTGCACGGCTTCTTCGCCGCCAAGCGCGGGCAGTTCGAACTGCTGCCGCAGGCCGATGGCTCGACGTTGCTGCGCGGGACGACCTGGTACGCACACGGTCTCCATCCCGAGGGGTATTGGCGGGTCTGGAGCGATTGGTTGCTGCATTCCATCCATCGGCGGGTGCTGACGCACATCCGCGAGCAGGCCGAACGCCATTGACGCGGCCCGCGGCTGCCGGGCCCTGCTGGCTCCGCTGGGCCGGCTGGTGCTGGAGCCGGCAGGATGGCCGGTGGCCAGGCCAGCTGTGGCCGGGCCAGGAAAGTCGCGACGGGTGACCGCTTGCCAGCGGCGGGTGCTAGCCGTTCGCTTGTCGCCCGCATGTCGTCCTCGCCGTTCCGTCACGTCCTGCCCGCCATCACCACGCCGCTCCGCACCGACGACCGCGTCGACCACGAGTTCCTCGCCAAGCACGCGCAGTGGCAGCTCAGCGCCGGTTGCAGCGGCATCATCCCGCTCGGTTCGCTCGGCGAAGGCGCCACGCTCGACTTCGACGAGAAGGTCGAGGTCCTGCGCACGCTGGTCGCCGCGGCCGGCAAGGCGCCGGTGCTGCCCGGCATCGCCGCGCTGAGCACGCGCAGCGCGGTCGCGTTGGCGCAGGCGGCCGAACGCGCCGGTTGCCGCGGCCTGATGGTGCTGCCTGCCTACGTGCACAAGGGCGAGCTGCGCGAGGGTGTTGCGCACGTCGGCGCCGTGCTGCGCGCGACGTCGCTGCCGTGCATGCTCTACAACAACCCGCCGGCCTACGGCACCGACTTCACGCCGCCGTGCATCGCCGAACTGGCGAACGCGCACCAGAACCTGGTCGCGGTCAAGGAGTCGAGCGGCGATGCGCGGCGCGTCACCGCGATCAAGGCGCTGGTCGGCGAGCGCCTCGACGTGCTGGTCGGCATGGACGACATGGTCGTCGAAGGGGTCGCGGCGGGCGCGCGCGGTTGGGTCGCTGGCCTCGTCAACGCGTTCCCGCACGAGTCGGTGCGCCTGTTCGAGCTGGCGCGCGATGGCAAGACCGAGGCCTGCTCGGCGCTGTATCGCTGGTTCCTGCCGCTGCTGCGGCTCGACACCGTGCCGGAGTTCGTGCAGCTGATCAAGCTGGTGCAGGCGCAGGTCGGCCAGGGCGACGAACGCGTGCGCGCGCCGCGGTTGCCGGTGCAGGGGGCGCTGCGCGAGCACGCGTTGGCGGTCATCAAGCAGGCGCTGGCGGAGCGGGCGAAGGTGATGGCGTGAGCGAGCTCACCGGCCTGCAGTTCGTCGCCGGCGAAGCCGTGGCCGGCACCGGCGAGCCGTTCACGGCGATCGATCCGGTCGCGGGCAGCGCGCTTTCGCCGACGTTCCGCGAGGCGGGCAGTGACCAGATCGATCGCGCGTGTCGCGCCGCCGGTGCCGCAGCGCCGGTGCTGCAGGCGTGCAGCCGGCCGCAGCGCGCACAGCTGTTGCGCGCCATCGCCGACGGGCTCACGGGCCTCGGCGATCGCTTGCTGGAGCGCGTGACGGCGGAGACGGCGTTGCCGCGGCCGCGCGTGCAGAACGAACTCGCGCGCACGCAGCTGCAGCTGCGCCAGTTCGCCGACCTGATCGTCGAAGGCGAGTACCTCGACGTGCGCATCGACCACGCCGACACCAAGCGCCCAGGGCCGCCGAAGCCGGACCTGCGCTCGATGCGCGTGCCGCTCGGACCGGTCGCGGTGTTCGGCGCCAGCAACTTCCCGCTCGCCTACTCGGTGGCCGGCGGCGACACCGCGTCGGCGCTGGCGGCCGGTTGCCCGGTGGTCGTGAAGGCGCATCCGGCGCATCCCGGCACCAGCGAACTGGTCGCTGACGTCGTCGTCGCCGCGGTTCGGCAGCAGGGCTTGCCGGCCGGTGTGTTCGCGATGCTGCATGGGCGGACGCCGGCGACCGGCGGTGCGCTGGTGCAGCATCCGGCGATCACCGCGGTCGGCTTCACCGGCTCGCTGCAGGCCGGGCGTTCGCTGTGCGCGTTGGCGGCGGCGCGGCCCGCACCGATCCCGGTGTTCGCCGAGATGGGCTCGATGAATCCGGTGCTGGTGCTGCCGAAGGCGCTGGCGGCGCGCGGTGCCGCGATCGCCGAGCAGCTGGTCGCCTCGGCGACGCTGGCGCAGGGGCAGTTCTGCACGAGCCCTGGCCTCGTCGCCTACCTCGATGGGCCCGGTGCCGACGCGTTCGTCGGTGCGCTGCGCGATCGCTTCGCGGCGGCGAACGGTGGCCCGGCCGTGCATCCGAGCATCCGCGCCAGCTTCGAGAAAGCACTCGCCGAGGTGTCGGCGCTGCCGGTCACGACGGCGGCGTGTGCGGCGAACGCGAGCGGCGCGGCGACGGCGCTGCGGCCGGTGTTGCTGCACACGAGTGCTGCGGTGGTGCTGCAGCAGGCGCGCCTGCGCGAAGAGATCTACGGGCCGGCGGTGCTGGCGGTCGCGTGCCGCGATCGCGCCGAACTGCTGGCCTTGGTCGAGTCGCTGCACGGGCACCTGACCGGCACGGTGCACGGCGATGGCGACGACGTGGTGCTCCACGGCGACATCTGTTCGACCCTGGCGCGCCGCGTCGGCCGCTTGATCGGCAACGGTGTGCCGACCGGCGTCGAAGTGTGCCCGTCGATGGTGCACGGCGGCCCGTGGCCCGCGGCCAGCGATGCGCGCTTCACCGCGGTCGGCAGCGGCGCGATCGCGCGCTGGTTGCGGCCGCTGTGCTGGCAGGACTGGCCGGCCGACGCGCTGCCGCTCGAACTGCAGGAACAGAATCCGCTGCGCGTGCGCCGCCGCGTCGATGGCCGGCTCGAGTGACCGTCAGCGGATGAAGAGTTCCCAGCCGCTGCTGGCGGCGATGCCGCCCGGCGCCTGGCCGTCGAGTGCGAACAGCTGGAAGTAGAACGGCACGGTCTGCAGCGACGGATCGGCCGGCACGGGCAGCCGCCACGTCGCTATGCCGGGCTGGCCCGGTGCGCCAGCCAGCACGAACGGCAGCCAGCCGTGCACGTTCAGGTGCCACGGCAGGCCGAGCACCGTCGCGTTCGGTTCGATCGAGGAGAAGCCGTAGGTCAGCAGCGCCGTGGTGTTGCCATCCCCGGCGGCGAGGCCGAGCTTCCAGTCGGCGTTGCCGGGGAAGGGTGGTGCGGTGTCGATCAACACGGGCGCGCTGCTGCCGGCGAGGTGCGGCCCGAACACGCGCGGCGGCGCTTGCACGGCGCTGCGCAGGTCCGGGTGGTCGAACGGCGGCAGCCGCAGGGCAGCGCGCTGGTCGGTCAGCGCCGTGCGCACGAAGTCGAGCACCGACGCGACCTCGGCCTGCGTGACGCCGAGCTGGTTCAGCGGCACCATGAAGCCGTCGAGGTTCGACGTGTCGACGCCGTGGCCGTTCCAGTAGACGTTCAGCACCGACGCCGGATCGGTCCATTGCGCCGGATCGCCCAGCGCCGGGCTCTGGCCGTTGTGGAACAGCCGCGGGCGCAGGCCGGCGTTGCGCAGCGTCGGCGTCTTGAACGCCGCGTAGTCGTCGGGCACCGGACTGAACGCCCCGCGGCCGATGTCCTCGGCGGCCCAGCGCAGGCCGAGGTTGTGGAACTGGTCGTCCTGGAAGGTCGGGTCGGTGTGGCACGAGCGGCACCGGCCATTGTTCTGGAACGACTGCCAGCCGCTCTTCTCGGCTGGCGTCATCGCGGTCGCCTGGCCGGCCATGTAGCGATCCCACGGCGTGTCGTCGGGGACCAGCGTGCGTTCGTAGCTGGCGATCGCGAAGGCGATGCGCGCTGCCGAGATCGTCGCGTCGCCGAACGCGGCGGTGAACAGCAGCGGATAGGTCGGGTTCTGCTGCAGTGCTGCCTGCACGTCGGTGGGCAGGTTGGTGGCGAGCCGCAGCGGCACCGCGGCCTGCAGCTTGGTGCGCACGTCCTGCCAGGTGCGGCCGGCGCGCGCCATCTCGGTGCTGCTGAGGATCGGGCCGATGGCCTGGCTCTCGAGGCCGCCGCCGAACGGGATCAGCATCTGGCCGGTTTCGGGATCGTCGAACTGTTGTGACGCGCGGCCGTCCCAGAACAGCTCGGTGGCCCACGCCGCACCCATCGTCGTCATCGAGTTGCGGCCGGTGGCCTGGCGGTGCGGCCCGAACCGCGCGCTGATCGCGTAGTCGCCGTTCGCGTCCTGCTGCACGACGCCGGCCGAACCTTGGATGTCGTCGGCGGTGCCGAACAGGCCGTCGGGGCCGGGGTGCAGGCCGCCGGTCGGCCGGCCATCCGTGCCGCCGAACTCGGGCAGGTGGCAGGTGCCGCAGGCGACGGTGTCGTCGCTGGACAGCTGTTCGTCCCAGAACAGGATCTTGCCGAGCAGGACCTTCTCAGGCGTCAGCGGGTTCTGCGGCGGCACGAACGGCGTCAGCAGCTGGGCGGTGGCCGAGGCGGTGGCAAGGCCGCCAACGAGCAGGATGCGGGTCAGCATGGTTGTGCGGGCAACGGCGGGGCAGCGAAGTCTAGCTCGCTGGCACCGGCAGGTTGCGCAGGTCCCGTCAGCCGCCGAACAACTGCGTCCACATCTGCGCACTGCGGCCGAGGCCGGTGCGGCCATGCGCGCCGAGCATGTTGCGGTGGTGGCCGGGGCTGTACCACCAGGCCGTGATCGCGCCGGTGCCCTTGTCCTGCCCGCTGGCGATGTTCTCGGAGCTGGCGCTGGTGCCGGCGCGCGATGCGCGGTCGCCGAAGCTGCTCTTGCCCGGCACCGGCGACTTGTGGTCGAAGAAGCCCAGCGTCGCCATGTCCTGCGAATGGTCGCGCGCGGCGTTGCCGAGCTTCTCGTCGATGACGAGCATCGGCAGGCCGAGCACGTAGCGCAGCTCGTTGAGGGCCGCGGTACCGGCGAACTCCTCGGCGTCGAGGCGCGTGCGCAGCGGTTCGTTCTGCGAGAGCGCGCGGCGGTCGCGCGCCGACAGCGGCAGGCCGAGCAGGATCCACGTCGCGATCTCGTCGTCGAGGCGCGCCACCGTCGGCGGGGTCGGCGGCGGTGGCACCTTCTCGAGGTGCTTCTGCACGTCTTCGTTCAGTTCGGTGCCTTCCAGCACCTTCGCGTACAGCGGCAGCCAGTCGGCGAGTTCGGCCCGTTGCTGCTGCAGCGCGGTGAGTTCGGCGGCGAGGTCGGCGTCGGCCGCGACCAGGCGCGCGCGCGTCGGTAGCACCAGTTCGCGCAGCTGGGCGACGATGGGGTCCAGGTCCTTGTGGATCTGCTCCTTGCTCAGCGAGTCCTTGGTCGAGATCGAACGGGCGCGCGCGCGCAGTTCGTCGACCTGCTGCTGGCCGGCCTTGCCGAGCTGCTGCTTCTGCTGCGCGGTGGCCAGCTTCTCGAGGGCCTTCATCGCGCGGGCGCAGGCGCGGCCGTGTGCGGTGGTGCGGTCGAGCACGCGGGCGCGCACGGCATCGGCTGCCTGCAGGCGCAGCGCGGTCGACTGCTCGCTCAGCGCCGTCACGGCGGCGGTCGCCTCGGCGAGGCTCGCGTCGTTGGCGCGCAGCCGGGCCAGCTGCGCGGCCGGGTCCTGGGCGGTGAGCGGCACGGCGGCCAGCGAAAGCGCCAGCGCGGCGCTCCGGAGCGAGGACCGGCGCATCAGGGCTTCTTCGTCTCCGGACCGACCCAGTTGGGATTCTTGTTCAGCCAGCGCTGCCAGTCCATGAACGCCGTGTTCGACACGCCGGTGAGCCGCGTCAGCGTCGCACCCCACTTGCCTTCGACCGCGCGCAGCGTCTGGCGGGCGTTCTGCGGCTGTATCGGGATCGGCTGGTTCGGGTCGGTGGGGTCGGGCGTGGTCGCCTGCTGGTGCAGGCTGCCCCAGGTGCGCACCAGCGTCTTGACGACCTCGCGGCGGGCCTTCATCTCGAGCGACGTGTAGTTGCCGAGCGCCTCGCCGGCGGCGGCGCGCAGCTCGTCGTGGTTGGAGCGGGCTGCGGTGTCGACCAGCAGCTGCACCTGCTTGTCGTCCTGCGTCCTGCCGGTCGCGAGCAGGAAGTGCGCCTGCAGCGGAATGGCGTCCTTGAAGCGCACGCTGCCGATGGCCTTGGCCAGTTCCTGGCCAGCTTCTGGCCCGAGCTTGGCCAGCGCGTCACTCGCTTCGCGGTAGAGGATGTCCTTGTCGGCGGTGCGCACCTTGCCGTGGTGGAACACGTCGCCGAGGCCCTTGACGATGCGTTCCTTGTCCTTCGGGTTGAGCTTCCCCGGCTCCTTGGTCAGCGCCTGCATCAGCGAGACGGCCTGCATGTCGCCGGCCATCTTGCTGTCGGCGACCAGCCCTTTGAGCTCCTTCAGCCGGTCGGCCACCGTCGGATCGACCGGCGGCACCGGCGGCGCCTGGGCCGCCGCGGTGTGGATGCAGGCGAGCACCATCAGGGATTGCGCGAAAGTCCGCAGCGAGGATCGGAACATGGTGTGGCAGCATAACGGCGCCACCGGCCGCGAGCCCACCTGCCAGCATCGGCGAATCACGGCTTGGCGCATGGACTCGGGCGGACCGTTCCGCTACCTCTGTTGCCCCGCAATCCGCACGTGTCGCACGTACTCATCACCGGTGGCGCCGGTTTCATCGGCTCCCATCTCGCCAGTCGCCTGCTGCAGGCGGGGCATTCCGTGCGCGTGATCGACAACTTCGATCCGTTCTACGACGTCGCGCTGAAGCGGCGGAACGTCCTGGAGGTGCAGCAGCTGGCACCGCAGCGCTTCGAACTGCTGGAGGGCGACATCCGCGATGCGGCGGCCTGCGCGCGCGCCGTCGCCGGCGTCGACCTCGTCGTGCACCTGGCGGCGCTCGCCGGGGTGCGGCCGTCGATCCAGGATCCGGTCCGCTACATGGACGTCAACGTGACGGGCACGCAGGTGCTGCTGCAGCAGATCCGCGACCCGAAGACGACGTTCGTGTTCGGCAGCAGCTCGTCGGTCTACGGCGGCAACACCAAGGTGCCGTTCGCGGAGACCGATCCGGTCGATCGGCCGGTGTCGCCGTACGCGGCCAGCAAGAAGGCCGGCGAGGTGCAGTGCTTCACGTGGCACCACCTGCACGGCAACCCGGTGGTGTGCCTGCGCTTCTTCACCGTCTACGGCCCGCGCCAGCGCCCGGAGATGGCGATCCACCAGTTCGCCCGCCACATCACCGACGGCACCGAGATCCCGTTCTTCGGCGATGGCAAGTCGCGGCGCGACTACACGTACGTCGACGACATCGTCAGCGGCATCGAGGCCGCGATGCGCGTGCGCAGCGGCTACTCGATCTACAACCTCGGTGGGGCGGCGACGACCGAACTGGGCGAACTGGTCGCTCAGCTCGAGCGCGCGCTCGGTCGACCCGCGCGGTTGAAGCGGCTGCCCGACCAGCCCGGCGACGTGCCGGTGACGTACGCCGACGTGACCCGCGCCGAGCGCGAACTCGGCTACCGCTGCTCGACGCCGCTCGCGCGCGGGGTGGAGCAGTTCTGCGCCTGGTACCTCGAGCAGAAGCAGGCGCGGAGGATTCCGTGAGTGGCCGCGTGCTGGTGACCGGCGGGGCGGGCTTCATCGGGTCGCATCTGTGTGAGGCGTTGGTGCGCTCGGGCCGTGACGTGGTCGTGCTCGACGACCTCAGCACCGGCAACCGCAGCAACCTCGACGGCATCCCGGTCACCTTCGTGCAGGGCAGCGTCACCGATCCGGCCGCCGTGGCGCGGGCGATGCAAGGTGCGCAGAAGGTCGTGCATCTCGCCGCACTGCCGTCGGTGGCGCGCTCGGTCGATCGGCCGCTCGATACGCACCACGCGTGCGCGACCGGTGCGGCGACCGTGCTGGCGGCGGCGCGCGACGCCAAGGCGCGGGTCGTCTACGCCGGCAGCAGCAGCGCCTACGGCAACCAGGACGTGCTGATGAAGCACGAAGGCTTGCGCGAGGATCCGCTGTCGCCGTACGCGGCGTCGAAGCTCGCCGGCGAGCTGTACTGCCGCTCGTTCGCGCGCGTCTATGGCCTGCAGGTGGTGGTCACGCGCTTCTTCAACGTGTTCGGCCCGCGCCAGCCGGCGGACAGCCCGTACTCGGGAGTCATCGCCGCGTTCAGCCGCGCGCTGTTGGCCGGGCGCGCGGTGCGCATCGACGGCGACGGTTTGCAGGCGCGCGACTTCACCTACGTGGAAGACGTCGTGCAGGGCGTCATCGGTTGCCTCGATGCCGACAGCACGGGCTGCCAGACGGTGAACCTCGCCTACGGCCAGTCGACGACGGTGCTCGACGTGTATGGCGAGCTGTGTCGGCTTCTGCGGCAGATGCACGGCAAGCAGGGTCCCGCAACGAGAGCCATCCCCGAGCCGGTCTTCGCGCCGGCGCGGGCTGGCGACGTGCGGCACTCGCTCGCCGACACCACCCGCGCAAAACAGCAATTCGGCTTCGCCCCACGCATCGGATTCGCCGAAGGGTTGCAGCGAACGTTCGACTGGTATCGGCAACTCGCCGACCGGAGCACTCAGCAATGAAAGGTGTCGTCCTCGCCGGCGGTCTCGGTAGCCGCCTCTATCCGCTCACGAAGATCACCAACAAGCACCTGTTGCCGGTCTTCAACAAGCCGATGATCTACTACCCGATCCAGGCTCTGGTGAATGCGGGCATCACCGACATCCTGATCGTCACCGGTGGCAACTCGGCGGGGCACTTCCTGCAGTTGCTGCGCAACGGCGCCGACTTCGGGTTGCAGCGCATCCACTACGCCTACCAGGAAGGCGAGGGCGGCATCGCCGACGCGCTGAAGCTCGCGGAGTCGTTCGCCGAAGGTGAGGAGATCGCCGTCGTGCTCGGCGACAACATCATCGAAGGCAACATCAAGAAGGCCGTCGACGACTTCAAGAAGCAGGGCGGTGGCGCCAAGATCCTGCTGAAGGAAGTGCACGACCCGGAGCGCTTCGGCGTCGCCACGATCAAGGACGGCAAGGTCGTCAAGATCGTCGAGAAGCCGAAGGCTCCCGAGTCGAACCTCGCGGTGATCGGCATCTACATGTTCGACCCGGCGGTGTTCGACATCTGCCGCACGCTGAAGCCGTCGTCGCGCGGCGAGCTCGAGATCACCGACGTCAACAACGAGTACGTGCGGCGCGGCAACCTGACCTACGAAGTGCTGAAGGGCTGGTGGACCGACGCGGGCACGTTCGAGTCGCTGTATCGCAGCGCCACGCTGATCCGCGAGAACGGCGCCAACCGGATGGACGTCTGAGCCGGTCCGCGATGGCGCGCACCGACATCCTGGTCACCGGCGCCGGCGGGCAGCTGGGGCGCGCGCTGTTGCAGCGCGCCGAGTCGCGCGGCCTGCGAGCGCA